>NZ_JBQEQF010000028.1:0-11088 GCF_052046035.1 Paenarthrobacter sp. 22069
GCAAGACTCTTCTATGGTTTGTGTCAAGCCATGATTGTCTGCAGCCTCCGGTAGAGCTGGCGTGCGACATAGCGTTTGAGGCAGCGCCGGATCTCACGTCGGTTCATCCCTTCGGAGGTTCGGCGCTCAGCGTAGGCTCTTGTTCTCGGGTCGAACGTCAGCCGTGTTCTTGCGATGACGTCCAGTGCGCGATTCAGCTGCCGGTCGCCGTTGCGGTTGAGCCGGTGTCGTGTGGTGTTTCCGGAGGACGCGGGGATGGGGCAGGCGCCGGCGAGGGCTGCGAAGGCGGCTTCGGAGCGGACCCTGCCGTGATGTGAGTAGGCTGCGAGGACCAGGGCTGCAGTCACCGGTCCGACCCCGGCTTCGTTTTGCAGTCCGGGAGCGAGTTGTTGAACCAGTTCGCCCAGGAGTGCTTTGTTTTCTTTCAGCGAAGCGGTTGAGGTCAGGATTTCCCGGGCGAGTCGGCGGGCTTCGTTTCTTGCCACTGCGACCTGGATGGGGTCGGCGGCTCGCGGCCGCCACGAGGCAACGAGTTCAATCTGCGCGTCCATCAGTGCACGCCGAGCATCAAGGCCCAAGTCGGTCGTCCGGACCAATGCGTTCAGCGCGTTGCGGTTGATGGTTCGTGCAGTGTCCAGGCGTCGTCTTGCGGCCAGGAGTACTGTGAGTGCTTCGCGGGTTCCTTCGGCTCGCGGCCGGACAAGCCGGGCGGTGTCTAATGCGTGCGTGGCGCGGGCTGCGGCGATGGCATCGATGGCATCAGACTTGCCCCTGCTTCCACGTGAGCCGCGCCGGGGCGGCCGGGCTTCAACCACGTGCAGTCCACTCCCGGTGAGTGCTCTGGTCAGGGCGGCGCCATAGGAGCCGGTGCCTTCGACCGCGACGATGACGGAACGCTCTGGCCCGCCAGCACGATGTATCCACGCGGCAGCTCTGTTGATGCCGCTCTCGCTGGCCGGAAAGGTCTTGGTTTCCTCGATAGCTCCAGTTCTGGCAGCCATCAGGGCGTAGGTGTGGGTGCGGGAGTGAGTATCCACTCCGACGATGAATTCGTACGTTTCCGCCACCATGGTCATGGGGCTGGGCTCCTTCCCGTAGTCGGTACCTGTGCGGTGCCAGTCCGGCTGGAGCTGCGTTGAGGCACTTCTCTAACGGGTCACGGCGCTCCCATCGGGGGAGCCCGGACAATCTTCTATCAGGCCATCAGCGCGGGCGGACCGGCGCAGGCCCGTTCCGAGGTGGACGAGTCTTGCTAAAGGCACCGAGCCTGATGAGGTTCGGGCCAGAATTTCCATGAGTCACACCCCGGAGGGGCCTGCACCAGCCTCCCAGCCAGCACCAGACCAGCCAAGACCATTAGAGAATTTCCATGATTTCTCCGTCAGACTTCATACAGGGCCTCTTCCTGGGCGACATTCGATGCGACTAGACACCGTCATCAAATCCCGGGGAGAGGCCCCCGCCGCTTAAGACGCGGCAGGACAAGTAAGGAAGTGGGCAGATCTCATGGCCACCGATGGGCAGTTCTACTGGCCGTCAGTGGGCACTTTCGTGGCCGCCTACGGGCAGTTTTTCATGGCCGCTAACATCAGGGTGAGGCCGACCTCCCTCCGTCTGAGCCGAGATTCTCGCGGATACGACGTCGGTCGCGGGCAGCTTGAAGAGGATGAATGCAGCGCCGACGGCCACCCTGGTATCGCGGTCAAGGGTCGTGTTCCTGTTCCAGGTTGAATGCGCAGACACGCTCCTCCCAGTAGGCCCAGCACCCTTGTACTTAACGGGCATGAACCCACATCCACAACCGCGAAGAGCAAGCACCCTGCACATATGACGTGCAGGGCTTCCTTAATAGTGGGGACGGGATGTGGTTACTACAAGGCGAGTGCAAATGTGTACTGGTCGGTGACTCCTCGGGCGCAGAACCCCGCTAACTCGAATGAGGACGTCGGCGATCAGTTCCACCAGTGGGCCGCTTGTGGTTGCCGATGAAGCAGAGATGGCTACTAGTTCAGTTCCCATCCAGCTTCTTTTGGCATCCAGGCGAAATTCTGATCCTGGCCGAGGCTACCTTGGGTAAGCAATCTATGCACCGCTGTATCTGCTTTATCCCATGGGAGAAAAATGATGCCGGGATGCAGGTGGTCTCCTCCAATGTCATATCTCGCACTTTCCCAGCATGCTGACGTAGTTCGATCTCCCGGGGCAAACTTCTCCAACGCTGACTTGTCCACCTCGGCTATGCATCTGGCTTGAAGTCCGTCATCTAAGCCAACTATAAGCAACTTCCAGTAATCATCCGTCAACCCGGTCTCGAACTCGTGACGGCTAAGGAAGAAGGAAAGCCGGCCTCTCCGAGTAGTAGCCTTCACTTCGAGATGCCATTCCGCTTCTTGGATTGAAGCTGAGATATCGTAGCCGAACCCGTCATCCCTTTCAGCCACATGATCGATTGCGCCGGGCCACTTGGCTTCGAGGAGCACACAAAGCGCGTTTTCTCCGGCGCTTCCTACTTGTGCTCGTCGCTTCAAATCAATTTTTCCGCTTATCCGGCGTACGACTCGAAACCCAGAGCTGGCCGGAAGCCCTAGCAGTTCCGCCCATCTCTCTATGTCCTGTGGAAGGTCATCGCTGCTGCGGATCAATACGTCAGCATTCTCCAGCCAGGGAGGGTTCGCGGCTTCTAAGATACTTGCGAGAAGGATCTCCCTTCTGCCTTGGGATGTCATTTGCCCCAGTGTTTGCGAGCGTTCCAAACTGCTCTTTGGCAGGCTTGTCCAGGACAGTGAGTGTAGCCATTCAAGGGCAGCGGAGTATTGGGTTGGAGTCAGATCCGCGTATCTGGAGCTAGACCGAATGAGGATGAAAGCCTGGAGTTCGGTAGAGCGCCCCAGCAAATCAAGCCAGCGAGCTGCAGCGACAATTACTGCTTCTGCCGGAATCATCGGTTGAGGTGGGCAGTGAGCGCTGCCAGGTCGGACGTATCCATGCCGACGGATTCATCTATGTCCTCTTGCAGGTCACCAAGAACACGGACGTTCGGATCATCGAGAATACCGCCCATGAATTCCAGCTTCCGCGCCAGCCGGTCCTCGACTATCTCGTCTATCGTCCCTGTGGCGGCCAGGACAGTTATCTTGGTTATGGTGGAAGGAGCTAGGCCCAGTCGATGGATGCGATCAAGACTTTGCAGGAATCGACCGGCAGAAAAATCACGGTCAACATAGACAGCGTCATGACACTCGTGATGGAGGCTGACGCCTTCACCGAGCGTAGCGGGGTTGGACAGCAGTACGCCGCAGGTCGCGTCTTGCCGGAAGCGCTTTAGCTCCTCTTCTCGATCGATTGTCCCTCCGTGAATCAAGGCCGGATTGAATTCTGCCAAGATCCTTTCCAGCGACTTGAGATTTCGAACGAATGTAGACCAGATAAGGGTCTTTCTGCCTCTGGCAACATTTTTTTCTACAATGCGCCGTACTTCCTGGTACTTCGGATTGAGCTCGTAGAGTGGGAGGTCCCGAAGAAGCTCCATGGCAGATGTGTTCTCTGGAACTGGGTAAGGAGGCACCCGGTAAGGCAGGGCTTCGTGTTTATCCGAGCCAACGGCAAGGAGTGCAGGCGAAGTGGCAGCCATCAACAGATACAGCAGGATCTTGCCCAGTGCGGCCATGTCTCCGGCTTCAGAGGATAGGGCGATTTTTCCCTGCCCAAGAAGGGCGTCATAAATTTCTCGGTGGAGGGGCGGTAATTCCACTCGGCGGATCAATACTTCAACTGGGGGCAAGTTCAGTTCGGACTTTGTTGTCCGCGTAAAGAGTGGCTTTAGCGCTTTACTCGCCGTCGACAGGTCCTCGTTTGCCACCGCTCTTTGGACGGCTGCCCTGCCCTGTCCGGGCCACACGAATGAAAAGAGGCTTTCCAGGTCCTTCGAGCCATTCGGTGCCGGTGTACCAGTCAGGATTAGACGATTAGTCGCATAGGGGCCAAGAGTCAGGCAGGCGCTGCCCCAGGCTCCCGCGCTTCCTAGTTTCATACGGTGTGCTTCGTCCAAGACCAAAAGGGTTGCACCAGCCTTCAGCCACGATATAAGGGGCGGGAGTGAATTCGGCAGCCGTTCGTAGTTAACAAGGAGAATATCGACATCGGGAGGAGCTCCCCCCGTCCATATTTGTGTTGTGATGGGGCTGCCGCTAAAGCAAACTTCGGCTTCAAAGGCCCAGCTTTCGAACGCGGACTTAGGGGACACGACCAGCATCCGCCCGATTGATCCAGCTGAACGGCGGGCGGCATAGACCGCCATGCTTGCCCTAGTTTTTCCAGCACCCGGAACGCTGAAGTTTGCTCCGTGGTTCAGCGCCATTAGTTTAGACAGATCACGGGTCTGGTGCTGGGTCAGCGGAGCAACCCAGTTTGGTGGCAGAACCGGGACTGGTAGCTGAGTGGCTTCGTCTGCCTTCAGCCGAGAATCTACCAGTGCGGAGTCTTGAACGTTACCCTCGACGAGTCTCAGAAGACCGTTGTCCCAGCGAACATCAACGTCTTCACTGGGCCATCGCGCCAGTTCTCGAAGGTTGACCAGGAAATCATCTAGCTCAATGCTGATAGACGATTTATGCGAGCTGAGGCTTGTCGAAAAACGTGTTGCCAGCGTACGAAGAAGAGGAGCACTAACCTCATCGCATGAAACATCAACCCTCCCTGCTATAAGAGAAAACCTGAGGTCGAGCAATCTAGTTTTCCGCCCCAATTTCTACACGAGTTATTGCCTGGAGCCATCGAACGCCGTCAGTTGGTTCGCTGAGACCACGGCTGACAATCTGTGCGAACTTGTGGAGATTCTCACGAAGTGCTCCGATCTCATCTTCAAGATCGTAAACACTGAAGTTTCCTGTGGCTTTGGCACTTGCTACGGCCTCCAAAACCAGCCCAAGGGCGTCATTCGCATCGGACAAACGATCTGCAGCTGCCAGTTTCCTTTTGAGGATCCTGCCTTGGCGACCAGCGAGGTCCAAGCCGTTGTCTAGAGCAGTGTGCGTATTCGCGAGCAATTCCTGGGCAGCCGCGCGCTCCAGAAGAGATACATCCACATGAGCTTGAGTGGCAGCTTTCGCCTGAAGTATCGCGGTGGTCGACGCCTTCAATGCCTCCACCACCGCGCTGGGGCCGGGCGCCGACAATTGGGTACCAGGAATACGGACAATAGATGACTCGCTCGACGTCTGGTCTGGAATAAGCGGCTTAGCGTATTTACCTACAAAATCTGATTCGATCAACCGCAGGTCCGTTTTGGACTTATTGAGGGCTATGGCCAGGAGCCTCTGTTCTCGGAGCGCTTCAGCCTCGTCGGGCGCCTTGATCTTAAGTGCCGAGTACGTACGGTAGAGCTCTTCGAGCTTCCCCTGTTGCTCTTCGAAATCGACTAGTCGCAGAGAGACGCTCCGGCCGTCCGAACCCACAATTTTGCTTCTGTCTATCGCTTCTCGGATGAGGCTTAAGATCCATAGGTGACGTTCGAGAGTAGTCGCTTTGATCCGGAAGTCAGCCGTGATTTCTGAGACTGGCCTACCCTGAAGGATCCTTTCCTCAATAGCGAGTAGAAAATTCATGAACGAGTAATCGCGTTTGTGGTCTTTTCGTAGCTGCAGTGCAAGCTCAATGGAGCGAAGATCATCCAAACTCGCATCCGGCGGAAGCACACCGACGCGAATATGTTCCTGTTTGAGTTCCGACAGCGCCGCACGGCGAGTATTTCCGTTTATCAAAACTCCACTACGAGTAATGATTCCCGGATCACTCTGACCGTGTACCTTCAAGTCCTCCTTGAGCGCCTCAAAAGCGGGGTCGACAGACTCGGGGTTTGTAGGGTCACCTTTGAGCAACTGATGGAGGTATGCCTGCCCCAGGTCACCGTAGGGATCGTTGTCCAGCTCTTGATCTTTGTCGCTATCGATGCTCCGCTGCGCCCGTATGCGGTGGGTTGCGGGGTTGTAGTACAGAATCTCCACCGGCATGGAAATAACCGGCAAGTGCATGGAGCTTCCGCGCCACTCAATCGAGACAGTCTCCTGGACTCCCTCGGCAGAGCGGCTGGCCGCAAGCCGCTCCTCAATTATGGCCTTGTTGTCTTGCGCACGTCCTGGCACGTTGCTCACAGTTGCCCCCTTCAAGATGTAGGTCCCTCCTGCATCCTATGTCCTAGCCATCTCGAACCACCCGTTCCTACCGCATGCATGTCGCGCATTGTCCATAACGCTGGGAATCAAAGATGATTGGCGTCATGAACATTCCTGACTGGAGAACGAGCGGCGCAGGGACGCGCACCCGAGCAGCTTTGTGGTTGGCCTCAGAAATTGGCGAAGGAGGCGTGTTTACAAAGGCCCAGCTGAGGGAAGCATTTCCTGGAGTTGAACAAATCGACCGACGTATGCGGGACCTAAGGCAAGACGGATGGATCTTGTCCACATACGCCCAGGAACGGTCTCTGGCAGTGGACGAGCTTCGCCTAGTCAAAATCGGCGGCCACGTTTGGGAATCCGGCTACAAATCTAATGTCGCACGCAGTGCCACGGACCGTGAGCGCCGGGAAACTCTTGCTAGAGACAACTTCGCCTGCGCGTTCTGCGGGATTGGTGCCGGGGAGACGTACAGTGATGATCCTTCTCGTTCCGGTCAGCTAAGCGTTACTTGGTGCGCGGCAGCTGCACCAGCAGGACGGTATGTAAGCACGTGCAAACGGTGCCGGAATCCCCTCGCCGGTATTGACTCAAGTGATGCTGCATACGAAGCAGCCGCTTTGCTCGCAGCCGAAGAGAGGCGGGTACTAATGGACTGGATACGGGTTGGACACAGGACCCCACGACAGATCGATAGAGCGTGGTCCCTTATCAGGTTGCTTTCAAAGAGCGAGCGAGACAACCTGCTGACCAGGCTCTGATCCGTCAATTGGAGCACATCGCTTGTTAGGGCCAACTGCCGAGATCGGTTCCTAGGAAGACTCCGCGTGTCAGTCGTACGATCCACTGCCGATAAAATGAGAGGATGGACGACATGATCGCCAACTCCTCACAGCTCAACGTGCTCGAAATCTGCGCTGGAGCAGGAGGTCAATCGGTTGGTCTGGAAAAAGCAGGATTCGGACATTCCCTAGCCGTAGAGATTGATGTCGATGCAGCGGCCACTCTTCGACTGAACCGTCCTTCATGGGATGTACATCACGGCGACGTGCGGGAAGTCAGTGGCTGCGCATACAAGGGCGTCGATCTGTTAGCCGGCGGAGTCCCCTGCCCGCCATTCAGTATTGCCGGCAAACAGCTTGGCGCTGATGACGAACGAGACCTCTTTCCTGAGGCACTTCGACTCGTCCGCGAAGCTTCGCCCACCGCCATCATGCTTGAAAACGTAAAAGGGTTGGCCTCTGCCCGATTCACGCCTTATCGTCAATCAATTCTGGAGGCCCTCGACAAGCTGGGCTACGACGCTGACTGGCAGTTGTTCAACTCTAGCGAGTTCGGTGTCCCTCAACTGCGCCCCCGATTCATCCTCGTAGCCATGAAACGCCGCCACTTCAGAAAGTTCTCCTGGCCTTCAGCGCAAGGGACACCTCCGAGTGTGGGAAATATTCTGCTTCCATTGATGAAGAGCGGCGGTTGGTCAGGCGCAGAAGCCTGGGCTGCAAGGGCTAATTACATCGCTCCGACAGTTGTCGGGGGCTCGAAAAAGCACGGCGGCGCTGACCTCGGTCCCACTCGCGCCAAAGCGGCATGGCTACAGCTGGGCGTCGATGGTAAGGGAATCGCCAACGAAGTCCCTGGCCCTGACACCCCACATAATCATGTACCTCGGTTAACGAACGAAATGGTGGCCCGCGTTCAAGGATTCCCCCCTGAATGGCAGTTTGCAGGGCGTAAAACATCGGTTTATCGCCAAATTGGCAATGCTTTCCCACCCCCTGTCGCGTGCGCAATAGGCACTTCCATAGCGCATGCTCTCGGCGTTAGAAGTCGGCCGGCGAGAATCGGAGTCGAGTTGATAGACCGTCAACTCCAGGCAGTGAGCTAGCGCTGTCTCAACACGTTTGGGACGAAACTGTTGAACCGCGTTGCTACTGTGCAGATTTGCTTCTGTTAGGGATATGCCAAGAACTTCCTCAACTTGAGGCCGATATTATTAGGGCAGCTTCCTGTCAATATCTCCGGTCTGCCCCACGGAACCGCTCCCATTAGGGTGTGGCATCGCCGTCAAACGCAAAAGATATCGTACAGCGACTACACTGGCAACTAATTCTCTAAACCCTCAGTCGCTTTTCTCTGGTCACTCCATAATTATCGACCGGTTACTACCCCGCTTGCCCTTAAGCTTTTATGGAACTAAACGACGATTGAGGATGAGCGGCGCTCATTCACTGCTTAAAAGAAACTTCGCGCCTACCGTTGAATATTTTCCAATGTCAAACGTACGCTTTCAAGCGTATCTCCGTAGCCGCTCATCCATTGATGAACTACGCCCGGACGCACCTCCAACCAGGCTGTCTCACTAGCACCAGCGCCAGTATGTTGGCCCATATGGCCAATGACGTGCTCCTTTATCACATTTTTTGGCAGCAACCATGCGTGAATTTGAAAGGGCGAGATACCCAAGCAAAGACAGTACGCATAATCCTGGTCGCGAATTTGTTGGAACTTGTAAAAGCCTGCATCCCAGAGAGTAGACATCTTGATTTGAACTAGATGTCCGTTGATCCAACGGTCGCCTTTTCCTTCAGGAGCTCCAGCCACAAAAAGGCCTACAGAACGCGCCCATTCGGTTACCAAGACCTTTCCAACTCGGCCTTTTGTAGCCGAAGGAACTGCTCGAATCCATTCGAAAGGGCTCCCGGACCATGCATCGCTACGCGCCACCTCCCCAAAGAGCTTTTGTGATGCGGATGCCATTAGCTCATAATCATTCACGGTCATGTCTTCGACTACTTTCCCTTCAACTGGCCAGAAAACGAAGCGAGCATTCTTTGTCCTCGCCGACTTGCATAGATGGACGGAGGCGGGCCTTTATAGTTGCTATGGACGTGGGATTTTCATCAATCATCACAAACTTTCTTCCCAGGGCGTGCGCTACCGCTCCCGTCGTTCCGCTCCCTGCAAAAAAATCGAGAACCCAGTCTCCCGGCTTGCTACTTGCTTGGATGATTCGACGTAGGATTCCCTCGGGCTTCTGGGTTGGATATCCTGTTTTCTCCTTGCCCATCGTTGCCACAATAGTGTGCCACCAGACATCGCTCGGAAGGAGGTGTGTTGTTGAAGCTGGGATGCTCATTCCCGGCGACCTATATGGCTCACTGTCGACGACAGGTTTATTGAAAAGGTAGCAATCGGGACTTTTCACATAAACCAAAATATTGTCATGTTTCGTCGGCCACTTCTTTCGCGCCCGCGCACCGTAGTCGTAGGCCCAAATAATTTCATTCAGAAAGCAGTGACTTCCAAATATTGAATCCAAATAGACTTTCGCATAGTGCACTTCCCGGTAATCCAAATGTAAATACAATGTCCCATCGTCGCTTAAAAGTCGCCAAGCCTCAGACAGACGCGGCTGCAGAAAGGACCAGTAATCATCAAAGAAATCATCATAAGTCAGCTTGCCACCTTTGACGGTTTCATACCTGTCACCCTTAAAGCCCACCCTTCCACCAGTAGCAGACTTCGTTGTTTTCAATGATTGCCTTGTTTGTACCTTGCCGGTGTTGAAGGGCGGATCAATATAGATAAGCCGGAAAGAACTATCCGGCAAAGAACGTAGCGCACCGAGATTGTCACCTTCAATAACCAGGCTCGGTCCGGAGTCATTCCAGTTCAGGCTAGTAGTTTCTTCACGCTTGGTTGCATCGGCCATGAGGAAGACCTTACTTCGTTTCGACCACTCACTACGACAACCACCCCAGTTCGGGCGTCCTCCTCATAGCGCTCAGTTAGTAATACACACCTATCGGCTTTCCTCACGTGATCGCTTGAGTAGTGGCACAATTTCCTCTGTGGGTCCTCAAGGACGCTTCCTACAAATCGCTCCGATGGAAAACGTTTGAAGCGCTTCCGCTTAGCTGGCACATCATCGTGCGACTGGCTACCAGGCGACGACAGATTCACAGGGGCGCCTAGGGCGTGTCTCCTAAACCCGGGTTGGTTAAGCCGGGATGCTTGATGAGTGTCTCGTACTTCTGTTTTGACTGATGGGCAGTGGGCCCGCATCCAGCCGTTGCTACCGTCCTCTGATGGTCGTCGGGGCCGTCCTTTTCGGGACGACCGCCGGGTGGTCGAGGGCATCATTTACCGGTATCGGTGCGGAATCGCGTGGCGGGATGTGCCTGGCGAGTTCGGTCCGTGGCAGACGATTTGGAAGCGTCACCGCCGCTATAGCGGTGACGGAACTTGGGACAGCATTCTGGCGGCTTTGCTGACGGTTGCGGACTCTCAGGGTGAAGTGGACTGGTCGGTCTCGGTCGATTCGACGGTGAACCGTGCCCACCAGCACGGCACGAACCTTCCCCGCACCACAGGGGGCCGGCTCGAATTACATGAATCTGTGTGCTGAACCGGACGACCATGCCATTGGCCGGTCGCGCGGCGGGCTGAGTACCAAGATCCACGCCCTGGTTGATGGCAAAGGCAGGCCCCTAGTTCTGCTGGTCGCGCCGGGACAGGGCGGCGATGCGCCGATGTTCGCCCACCTGATGAACCAGTTGAAGGTCAACCGGGCCGGTCCGGGCAGGCCACGTACCCGCCCGGACCGGGTTCGTGGAGACAAGGCCTACTCATCGAGGGCCATCCGAACCCAGCTCCGGGATCGAGGCATCGTCGCTGTCATCCCGCAACCATCCGACCAGATCGGCCACCGCAAGCGACGAGGATCCACCGGAGGCAGGCCTCCGGCCTTCGACAAAGAGGACTACAAAGGCCGGAACGTCGTCGAACGGAACTTCAACATCTTCAAGCAATGGCGTGCCCTGGCGACCCGCTACGACAAACTCGCCCTGACCTACCGCGGCGGAGCCGTTCTCCGGGCAATCAGCATCTGGCTGACAGCTTTAGGAGACACGCCCTA
>NZ_JBQEQF010000028.1:11138-45647 GCF_052046035.1 Paenarthrobacter sp. 22069
CATGATTTCTCCGTCATGCTTCATACAGGGCCTCTTCCTGGGACGACATTTGGTGCGACTAGACACCGTCATCAAATCCCGGGGAGAGGCCCCCGCCGCTGAAGACGCGGCAGGTTCAGTTGAGGAAGTGGGCAGATCTCATGGTCACCGATGGGCAGTTCTACTGGCCGTCAGTGGGCATTTTCGTGGCCGCCTATGGGCAGTTTTTCATGGCCGCTAACATATGTATTCGTGCATGTCGAGGCGACATCGCAGTCCTCGCCTGTACGCACCACTGGCAATATATGACCCCCGGCATACCGTCGGATGCTTCGATAGCACGCTTCAGCGCCAGGCATTCCGGGGAGAAATCGGCGTCGTAGTCATAGCTATAGAGCGGGAGATTCTTGATGGGGATTTCGTTGAACTCGAGGTCATCCTGGGCAAGCTTTAGTTATATGCGGAGACTGTGACCAGACTTGTCCGGAGGCCGGTTTATTCGGTGACCCACCCGAGCCAGGGAAGAAGATCGTGCACTTCCGGACTGCGATTTGCAGCGGGCGTCCACGAGAGTGACGCAGGAAGGTCCGCGTCGCTGGATTTCTCCGCGGACATGCAGCCGGCCGCGAACAGCCGATCTCGGAAGTAAAGCGCGCGATGCTCGGTTGACCGCATGGGGCAAAACCTGGGACTGAACGGGTGTGACGAGTGCTTGTTCACGTCTAGACCTTCTGTAGAACGATGGATGTAAACGTCTTTCGCTTTGGCCCGGGTGTAAAAGCCTTCCGGGATGCGTGCTTGCCCGTTTGCTGGTTCACACTCGAACTGTGGCATAGGACTTAACAAGAGTGCTGTCGATGCTCCATCGACCGCTCCAACCGTTTTCAAGAATTAGGACTGTTCCGGGTTTGAGCGTGATCAGCGAGCCGTCATCATGAGTCAGTTGGCCTTCTCCTTCGAGAACGCTTATAAATTCCTCGTATCCCTGATGGACGGTGGTGAACTCACCAGGGCTGACCCGCCACAACCCAAGTTCCGTTTTGTCATCGGTGAATAACACGACAGTGCTCGCGGCGGGTGTCCCCTGGATGATTCGTTCGGAAGCAACCGGGACCGGTTTTGGCCAGTGCGCTGAAGAAGCGTTAAGTACGGTGCTCATGCTTTGGTTCTTTCGGAATCTGAGTTGCGCGAACGTGCTTGAAGGCGCTGAATGATACGTCCTGCTGCCCGCTCGCCGCTGCGTATAGCTCCTTCCATTAGGCCAACAAATTCCGGTTCGCTATATTCGCCGGCCCAGAAAACATCTCCAACCGGTTTCTCCAAGAGAGCCGTTCCAGCGGCCGTTACACCTGGGGCGTGGGCGGCATATGCCCCACCAGCCAGCGGATCTTGAGACCATATAGTGGTCAGCGCGGAAGCGTCCTCTGGGATGGTGAGATCGGACCGGAGTGCTCGCGCCTTAGCAACCCACTCCTCCGGGTGTTGCGTAAGGTTGGCGCGGGATATTGCTGATGAGGAACCCATAAAGGCGTTTAGGACTGGGACCACTCCCCCCGATTCATCAGTGGCCGTCCAAGTCCAGTAGCGGCCTTCCACCGACATGACAGCACTTGTGGTGGGCTGAGTTTCCAAAGGGAGGTGCAGTTTTGCAGCATGACCTTGAAGAACGTACTTCAAGGCTGAGTCGCGCGCTTCGTTCGTGGGCAGTGTCACCTGGGGGTGGCGGACTACGGCCAGTGGAAGAGCGACAACTACGGCATCAAAAACCGAAGTGCCGCCATCAGTGGTGACGAGAACGCCCCCGTCACTAATGTTCTCAACCGCTTTCACGGTTTCGCCATAGCGGACTGCATCCCCAAGTGCACCTGCCATGGCGTCGGGCAGCTGCTGATTGCCGCCAGCCACTCGCCAGCTGGGTTTGGGTTCGAACGATGCAATATGCTGCAAGGATTTCGCCGTAACCTCTGATGCGCTCACCGCCGTCGAGATCTCTATGCGGGCACGAAGGGCGTCCACTAGTTCCGGCTCGTCGGGCAGGTCGGCCAGCAGCGCTTCGGCGGTCCCTTGGAGGCCGCTGCTACTGGCTAGTTGCAGCGCTTCCCGCCCGGTACGAATAATGTCATCACAAGTGATGTCAGGCACGTCGCCGGGCTCACGAACGTAGTAGCTCATGCCAGTATCAACCAAGCGAAGCCCGAACTGGGAAAGCAACCGTCGCATTGAGGTATAGCCGTCAAGAACGAATTCCGCACCTCGTTCTATGACATAACAGCCGGTTGACGTGTCAAGCGTTTCGGACCACACCCGACCGCCGGGGCGGTCGCGGGCTTCGAATACTGTGACGTGCTCTCCGGCTTCGGCAAGTTTTGTAGCAGCTGCCAGCCCAGCCAGGCCGGCACCAAGAATCCCTATGCGGCCCATACAGCCATCTCCTTTTCGTTTGTTCAGGGGCGCAGACAGATTGCATCTGCTGCTTCCACCTCAGGCTAGGCCGCTTGGTTCACCGTGAAAATCGTGCGAAAGCGAGAAATAACTGCCGTTTTTGTACTCTTGGACAGTTCTTGCGTAGTCCTGGCACGAAACCTCTAGGGACAAGAGCGGCCGCGGAGCTTAAAGACAAAAGAATACGGTTGTCCTGCAGACAGTTCTTACAGGCGCAGGGAAGACATAATTCAGACTCAAGTACAAAATATGCACCGAAGTCATCCGCAAGAACTGTTTGCGGACCACCCTTCGCGGCTTCATACTCACTGCTACAGGCGTAGGGCCGTGAACTGTTGCTCGAGTTCATACTGAAACAACAGATCCCACAAGAAGCGCTCTCATGTCTGAAAGATTGCCTGGTCGGAAACTCGCGAACCGCTTCGGAAGGAAACCTTGGCATGGCAGCGCACATAGGCTCTTACAACAAGGTCATCACTGTAGATCATCGATATGAGATGGAAGAACGACTCAGCGCCGTGGTCAACGAGGCAATGGTGCACGCGCTCCACACTTCAAATCACGGGATTGTTGTCACGCGTCATGATCAAAAAACGTTCAGTGTCCGTCTTTCGACGGACATTACGCCAAGGACTACCGTCGAACGGGATCTGTGGAGAAACAACATTGGATATTTACCGCACATCTAACGCTCACTGGTTACCTCCGAGCGTGAAGGCCTTTTTATGCACGCGGCCCCGATTGTCTCGCTCCGCGCACCTTGGCCGCAGACTCACGTCTTTCGTGAATTAATCTCCCTCCGCGCCATGTGCAGTGCCCGCAGGGCAATCATCGCTTACAAATCAATCTCTTGAGGACTACAAATGACCGTTGAATCAGCTGTGCTGCCCACCACTCCCCAAGAGCGCGAAGCATCTCTGCTCGCGTCTGTGCCGACGGGCTTGCTGATTGGCGGCCAGTGGCTCGACGCGTCCGACGGCGGCACGTTCGATGTGCGTGATCCTGCTACCGGGGAGGTCCTGACCACTCTGGCTTCCGCCACTAGCGAGGATGCTGTTGCCGCTTTGGACGCAGCTTGCGAGGCGCAAGCCTCGTGGGCGCGGACCGCTCCCCGAGTGCGCTCCGAGATTTTACGCCGTGCTTTTGACTTAGTAACAGCACGATCGGAGGACTTCGCGCTGTTGATGACGTTGGAAATGGGCAAGCCACTCGCGGAAGCCCGGGGAGAGGTCGCTTACGGGGCTGAATTTCTGCGGTGGTTCTCCGAGGAAACCGTGCGGGACTATGGCCGTTATCTCACCACCCCCGAGGGCAAGAACAAAATCCTGGTCCAGCACAAACCCGTAGGACCATGCCTGCTGATAACCCCGTGGAATTTCCCCTTGGCGATGGCTACGCGAAAGGTTGCTCCCGCAATCGCCGCTGGCTGCACGATGGTTCTCAAGCCCGCCAAGCTGACACCCCTGACTTCACAACTTTTCGCCCGAACCATGATGGAGGCCGGTCTTCCCGCCGGGGTTTTGAACGTTGTTTCTTCATCATCGGCTTCAGAGATATCTGGACCGCTGCTGAAAGATTCGCGCCTGCGGAAACTTTCGTTCACGGGGTCCACTCCCGTCGGCAGGCGCCTTATGGCAGAGGCATCGCAAAATGTCCTGCGGACTTCAATGGAATTGGGCGGCAACGCGCCGTTTATCGTGTTTGAAGATGCAGATTTGGACAAAGCTGTAGAAGGTGCCATGGCGGCGAAGATGCGGAATATGGGTGAGGCCTGCACCGCTGCAAACCGGTTCCTCGTCCACGAATCCGTGGCTCAGGAATTCACTCGGAAGTTTGCAGGCGCGATGGGCGCCCTCACCACCGGCCGCGGCACTGACCTTACTTCCCAGGTCGGCCCGCTGATTGACGACGGTGCCCGCGACGACGTCCACGCCCTCGTCAAAGCTGCCATCGATGCCGGGGCCGTCGCCTTGGTCGGTGGGGGCCCCGCGGAGGGGCCAGGCTACTTCTACCAGCCCACTGTCCTTGCCGATGTCCCTAACAATGCGGCGATCCTCAGCCAAGAAATTTTTGGTCCTGTCGCGCCGGTCACCACTTTCACCACTGAACAGGACGCCATCGAACTGGCCAACGCTTCAGAATACGGGCTGGCGGCCTACCTCTACAGCCGAGACTTCAACCGCCTCCTCCGCGTAGCGGAACAAGTCGAGTTCGGGATGGTCGGGTTCAACGCGGGCATCATCTCCAACGCCGCAGCCCCCTTCGGCGGCGTCAAACAATCCGGCCTCGGCCGCGAAGGCGGCACCGAAGGCATCGCCGAATACACCACCACCCAGTACATCGGCATCAACGACCCGTATGAGAACTAAACGACTGCCGGCGTCACTGGCCGACGGAACGAGTGGATAATGCGGCTCGCTAGGATACAAACGAACGCAGGCCCTCAGCATGCAGTGCTGCGGGACGGCAAGTGGCACCACCTGACTGACCCGTTTGCCAAGGTCATATCCTTTACAGGTCAAGTTACGCCTGCGGAAGGGGCGAAGCTACTTGTTCCCGTTCTTCCCTCCGTGCTCATTGGAATGAGTCACAACCCCCCGGGGAAAAAACATCCGCTCCCCGTGCAGGCATGGCACAAATCAGTCCATACGCTTGCGAACCCGGGTGATCATATTCACCCGGTTCAAGACGCAGGTGCAGTACACGCTGAGGGGGAGCTGGCAGTAGTTATTCGCAAAAGCACTGTCGGATTAACTGCCGAATCTGCGATGGACTATGTGCTGGGTTACACGATTGCAAACGATGTCACAAACGCGGACCAGGGACTTGTCGACGAGAAACTTTTCCAAGCCAAAGCCGGGGTAAATTACACACCTCTTGGACCCTGGATTGAAACAGAAATCAGTGATCCTGACAAAGTCAGCATCACTGTCCGCGTGAACGGCCGAGTTGTAGCCGACTCCGGGTCCTTCAACCTACCCACGAGCGTGCTGGACTGCCTCGTATACGTCACCCGTTGGACGGCTCTTGAGCCTGGCGACATCGTGATGACGGGTGCACCGGGGACATTCGCTGCTATTAGCCGGGGAGATCGCGTTCAAATCAGCCTCGGGGGAATAGGCACTTTAACCAGTCCTGTCACCTGAGCGCCATAAAGGGCCACTCAACGAACGGACGGTCAGAGACAGGCCCGGGAAGTGTCAACGCCTAGCATTGGCCTTGATCAAGGTGCCCAAACAGTACTACTCGCTCCGGGCACATTACTGGTCCTTCACAGATGAGCGTGGTTGGGACCTCTGACGCCAGTGCCGGGAGTGTGTTCTGATGACGCTGCGGCATGGTGCGGAGGCGAGAGCTCAGGTGCAACTTTGAATTGGCAGCGACCAAGCTTCCAAATAACAAAGTGACCCTGCTATGCCCAATGCTACTTCCTGCCCGGGCGGTGCGAGCGGGCCGACGCCCTTCTTGATGTGGAAGGTATCCACGTCTGCTCTGTCACAGCGGCCGGGACCGGCCTGGTTCTGCGCGTGGAGACAGCACAAACTGTCAGTGGCAGTCCGGACTGCGGCATCGTCGCGATCGGGCATGGCCGCCGACCGTCCGGCTCCATGACACCCGTGTTTCGGCCGTCCGGTGCGACTGCTCCGGGCCAAGCGAGTCTGGCGGTGCCCGGACCCGGATCGCCCAAGAACCGCGTTCACCGAAGAGCACGAGTTGGCCTGGCCCCGGGCAGAACTCACTGCCAGGACCGTGACATGGGCGGCCGACGGCCTGCAGCGTTTCGACACCTCGGTCTCCGCCCTGGCCCACCAGCTCCGCGTCTCCTGGCACACTGCCTGGGACGCCATCAAGGCAGAAGCCGCCCGGCGGATCACAACGGCCGGCAGGCTGACAGGAGTGGACGCTCTCGGCGTTGACGAGCCCGTCTGATCCCATACCGGACCACCTGGCGCTGGTATGGACACCAGGGTCATGGATCACGTCCGCGACCCCAAGGTGTGGTCCACGCCAAGTTGCTGGACCTTGTTCCGGGCCGTTCCGGTAAGGCCTACACGGACTGGCTCAAAGAACAGGGAGGGGAATTTACGGCAGGCATCAAAACCTTGGCGCTTGATCCGTTCCGCGGCTTCGCCAACGTGATTCGCAACGAACTGCCCGAACCGCCACCGTCCCGCACGCGTTCCGAAATTTCATTTAAGAAGAAGGTCCCGTTCGGCCGCCTCAACAACGTTGGCAAGGAGCATCGCCCGCGTCATAGGACCCACTCCGCCGGGATTGGGCGAGATCCAGGAGGCAACACGCAAAGTGTCGGCAGCAACGTCTCCGTTAAGGACGGCCTTGCCGGTGCTGGCATCAGTGTTCCGCGATACTCCGACGTCTAAGACGATTGACCCCTGTTTGAGGTTTTTGCCTTGCACCATACCCGGTACCCCGGCTGCGGCCACGACAACATCTGCACGCTTAAGCAGCTTAGGCAGATCAACGGATCCGGTATGGGCTGAAGTGACAGTTGCATTGCACGCGCGCCGTGTTAGCAGCAGACCCAGGGGCCTACCAACTGTCACTCCACGACCGACGACAAGCACCTCCAAACCATTGAGAGAGATCCCGTGTCTGGTCAGCAGCTCCACGATTGCGTTAGGGGTGCAGGGCAGAGGAGAAGTAAGATCCCCGCTGACGTTCAGTACGAGTCTTCCAAGGTTGATCGGATGGAGACCGTCAGCATCTTTTTGAGGGGCTATCCTTTCCAAGACAGCGTTTTGGTCGATGTGCGGGGGCAACGGCAGCTGAACTATGTAGCCTGTGGTTCGGCTATCTTCATTCAGCTCATCCAGTACGCTCTCCAATTCCCCTTGAGAAATTGTGGACGGTAAATCCCTACGAATGGATGCAATTCCCACTTCAGCACAATCTCTGTGCTTCCCCGCCACGTATGAATGGCTTGCCGGATCATCGCCGACGAGAACTGTACCCAACCCAACCGTCTTGCCAAGGTCCTTTAACGCTGCAACGCGACTTGCGAGATCAGTTTTTACGACAAGAGCTGTTGCCTTGCCGTCAAGGATTTTGCCAGTGTTCGCCAATTGGCCCTCCGGTTTTTGCATCGCGTCCTTAGCCATGGGCCTTCCATTCAATGATCGTGTGAGACTCCGGCTGTCCATAAGCCGCCCTGTCGACATCTGAGTTCATCTCAGGGGATTTTGAAGGACGCGGCTCTACCCGCGGAGTCGTTCGCCCTTGGGATCGTAAAACGGCCGCCGGGAGACCTTCGCGGGGTAATTCTGTCCCTTACACTTGACCTCAAAGTCACCCGAGAGGTCTACGCCAGGGTCAATAGCGGCAATTCCGACTGCTCGTCCCAAGGTGTGGCCATAGCTGCCGCTCGTCATGCGTCCCACGGGAAGGCCGTTGCAGTAGACCGTCTCGTCATGTACGAACACTGGATCCGGATCTTCCAAGGCCACATACACTGTCCGATGGTCAGGCGCTGCAGGATCGAGCTTCAGGAGGGCGTCCCTGCCCACGAAGCCTCCCGGTTTGTCCATGGAGATCGTGAAACGAAGGCCTGCCGAATACGGATCATCGATAGGCCCGATATCGTGGCCCAAGTGCCTGAATCCCTTCTCGCTGCGCAGTGAATCCAATGCGTGATAGCCGGCCATTTTCACTCCCAGATCCTGCCCTGCTTCCCACAGCGCATCCAGTACGTTCACTGCTATATCGGCGCTCGGATACAACTCGTAGCCTAATTCGCCAACAAAGCTAACGCGGAGACTATAGGCATAGCCATCGGCAATTTCGACCATGCGTCCGTGGGTGTATTTCTGTGCCCCGTCGGACCAGTCCTCTGGGGAAACCCTGCTAAGAAGTTCTCGGCTCTTGGGCCCCATGACTCCGATGGTTGCCAGAGCCGCCGTGCAGTCAAACACTGCGGCTGCTTTTCCCCGTGCGACTCGTTTGAGGTATGCGGCCGTCTTTTGCTGCGTGAACGATGGCGTAACGATCAGGAACCGGTCACGGCCGAGACGAGTGATGGTTCCGTCCAGTTCGATTCCCGCTCGATCATTCAAGAAGAGCGTATAGACGGCTTTATCAGTCTCAACGTCGACGTCTGCTGTTGCTGCCATCTGACAAACTTCGAGGGCATCAGGGCCCGCAACTTCGAACTTCGCGAATGGACTCAGATCGAAAAGGACCACACCCTCACGCGCCGCTTCATGCTCCTCGGCTACGCGGTCGAACCAGGTCGGACGTCCATAGCTGTAGTCATAATTGGGAGACGTTCCTG
Source organism: Paenarthrobacter sp. 22069 (assembly GCF_052046035.1). Classification (NCBI taxonomy): domain Bacteria; kingdom Bacillati; phylum Actinomycetota; class Actinomycetes; order Micrococcales; family Micrococcaceae; genus Paenarthrobacter; species Paenarthrobacter sp. 22069. The sequence goes on from NZ_JBQEQF010000028.1 coordinate 19,849, forward strand.
GGTCCCCGTACCAGTTCGCCCGTTCGCCGCCGTTTACTTCACCAAAGCAGGCACCGAGCTCAGCCAGACGCCCGTGAAGGGGCGTTCGACGAACGTTGCGGCCCGTCTCCATTTGGAGGTTCGGCCAGTGCATTGCGTACAGCCGTCCCAGGCCCTCTTTGGTTCGTGCATTAAGATACTTGCGATTGTTTTGGTGTTCCGCGAAGCGCTGTACGTCGACCGAGGATGAGTCAAAGCCGGGCGTTCCTGAAATGACCCACTCGGCCAACTCCTTGCCGATGCCGGGAGCAAAGATGATGCCCTGAGAGTTGAAACCCGCTGCGACGAAGAGGTTAGAAAGTTCTGAGGTTTCGCCCACGGCAAAGTTGGCATCCGGAGTGAAGCTCTCCGGGGCATTCAGAAATCGATCGAATCCCGCTGAAGCAAGAGCCGGCACTACCGCTTCGGCCTTGGCTCTAATCGGAGCGAAGTGTTCCCATTCCGGCCCGAACTCGGCGAAACCGCTGGATGGGATTTCCTTAAGCGGCCTTGGAAGCCCGTCAGGCTCAAATGCACCGACCAGGAGCCTCCCTGCCTCGTGACGGATGTAGTAGCTGTTGTCTAGGTCCCGATATACGGGCAGTTCAGCGACAGCCCCGTCAATCTCTGCGGATCGGACATGGATGTGTTCGGCAGCGTACAAGGGGACCTTCACATCGGCAGTGGCCGCGAGATCCCGAGTCCACAAACCGCATGCCAGAATCAATCGATCGCAGTGTACGATTCCTTGGTCCGTGAGCACGCCGACGACGAGATCACCCTGGCGAAGGATTTTTTGGACGGATACGTTTTCGCGTATTTGGGTCCCCAGGCCGTACGCGAGTTTAGCGAGAGCCACTGTTGCGTGTCCGGGATTGATATGACCATCGTCAGGTAGCAGGAGCGCTCCGGCGACTCCTGAGGAGGAGGCCAGGGGCCACAATTCCTCGTAACGGTCCTGACTCAGCCATTCAGTCCGTATCCCCTGCTGGTCGGCCACGTCCTTTGCATATAGAAGCTCATCAACGCGGCCAGCGGTCCGCGCAACGCTAAGGGAACCGGAACGTTGAAATGAAACGTCCAGACCTGACATCTGCTCGAGCTGGCTGTAAAAGTCCAAACCGTACTTGGCCAGTTTCGTCATAGTCGTGGTGCCGCGGGCTCCTGTGACCAGTCCTGCCGCATGCCAAGACGTGCCGCTGCCCAGGACATTGCTTTCCAAGAGCAGAGTGTCGTTCTCACCTGCAGCTGCAAGATGATAGGCAATACTTGCACCTATGATTCCCCCACCGACCACAACTGTCCGCACGTGCGTCGGCATTGGGTCGTGAGAAGTATCCGTAAACATCGTCGCGCTGATTGTGCGGTCGACAAGCCTGTCCATTAGGGGCCTCTTTTCTGCTCAGGTCAGTGCACGACCCAGGCACGGGATGGTTGTGCTTATTTGAAAACGACGGTGCGGTGGCCGTTTAGGAGGATTCGCTGTTCGGCGTGCCACTGAACAGCCCGGGACAGTGCTAGTCGCTCTGCGTCCTGACCTGTCACTGCTAGTTGAGCTGGGCTGTATTCATGTCCGACGCGGAGGACTTCCTGCTCAATGATGGGTCCCTCGTCCAGTTCGGCCGTGACATAGTGTGCCGTCGCCCCGACGAGCTTTACCCCGCGGTCAAATGCTTGGTGGTAGGGCTTGGCGCCCTTAAATCCGGGAAGAAATGAATGGTGGATATTGATGGCCTTGCCGAAAAGTTCGCGGCAAAGGTCGTCGCTGAGCACCTGCATATACCGGGCTAAAACGGTTAGATCCACGTGATGTTCTGCCAGGAGAGCCAGGAGCTTTTCCTCTGCTTCTTGCTTGGTTTCCGGTGTCACTGGAATGTGGAAGAACGGGATGCCATGAGCGTCTGCAACTTGCTGGAGAGTTGTATGGTTTGAGGCGATGAACGGAAAATCCACCTTAAGTTGTCCGGAGCGCCAACGGAAGAGTAAGTCGTTGAGGCAATGCTCAGCTTTGGAAACGAGCAATGCAACCTTGGGCCGATCGGCGGCATCAACCAGCGTCCACTCCATCTCGAATGTGGAGGCCAGAGCGAGAAAAGCTTTTTTCAGGTCGCCAACGGATAGGGCCGCTGGGCAGGACACCTGCACGCGCATGAAGAATCTGTCTTCTGCGTTGTCGTCGAACTGCTGACTGGCAAGAATATTGCAGCCGTGGGATACCAGGAACCCAGAGACAGCATGAACGATTCCAATCCTGTCTCTGCAACTGAGTGAAAGAATTACTTGGCGGAATTGGGCGTTTTCCATAGGACTCCTATTGGGAGATTTAGTTCGTTGGGGTGCCCGTGCGGGGAGGGACGGTTTGGACAGTGCCTAAAACTAGGCTTAGCCCTGCCATCTGCACCTGCATCCTGCCTCGACCATACGGCCCAAAATTCGGCGCGACCATGCAGTATTTGTATGAAAAGATCATAGTTTTCATACTCCAGAAGGCTGACAACTGAGAAAGCGGGAGCTTTCTGTGCACGTGTGGGTGCTGGCCTCACCGTATGCCTAGTCACGCCCACACTGCGCCGGTGTCGGCGACGCGCATAGGGGCCCTTGGCGAGCCGTGCTGCCGTCGCCCCGCTACACCGAGACTAGCGCCCCACAGCTGACACCTGGCGTCACCGCCTGCCAGAGCCACGCGATTACCTGGTCGAAGGAGCCGGCTTGGCCCAAATGCTCACAGGCACCAAACCGAGTCACCTTGTGCTGTTCTCCTGAAATCGTTGGCAGTCGGCTTCCCCAAACAGGGAGGGCACGACGCGCGACCGTCTATGGCGCGGAATGACCGAATAGCAACTGCTTCCATAAAACCGCTCGTGCCAGCCCAGGTTGGTCGGGCTGCCGGATTCATGAAGGCTTCTACATCCGTGGCGGATTGCGTGGCGCAACTGTCAAGACGGATTCTGAGACGTAATCGACCATGCGGCAGATCGCAGGCCTCCGTACACCGCCCATATGAATCACGAGCGATGTTGCAATGAAAAGGCTCCCGCCCAGGGGGACTGGACGGGAGCCTCTAGGCTTTGGGGCAATTTCGGAGAGTGCTGCCCGTCGCCGCAGTTGAAGCAAAGCGCCGTGGCCTGCCTGCAGTTAGTAGTGCAAATGAGGCCCCTACGTGGAAACCGCAGTCTTCCTCTTAATCCGGACGGACGCCACAAAGCCGATGAGGAACACGGCAACCGTCCCGATCATTACATAAGGCAGTGCGCTCAGCGGCCCCGCCACGGGGTACAAGATTCCATTGACGTAAAGCCAAAGGACAGTAGCCGATGCCAGGACAGCTCCAATGTTGACCAGAACGGACTTCCTAGGGCCGGTGCGGTTCAACAACACCGCACCGCCGATGCAGATGAGGAAGTATGGAATTACCCAGAAGTAGACCAACAACGTAGCGATATAACCATATATTTCCAGCGGCGCGGCTGATGTTAGCCATAGCATCACTGGGGGACCAACAAGCGAAGGAATTCCAAGGAAGCCAATAGCCGCCACTGGACTCTTGTGGCGCTTGCTGACCCTGGTTAATGCAGAAGGTAGGAGCCCGTCTGAAGCAGCACTGACAACAACTCGCGATCCGTAGTTGAAGAAGCCGATGAGGCTGGCGAAGACGGCAGCGGCAAGTACCAGGTCACTGATGTTCGACAAAAGGCCTACCCCTGCTGCTTCAGCTAGTACCGCATTCGGTGAGACACCAAGGGCAAGTTGATCAGCGGAATCGACAAGGGTGGGTACCTGGATCACTGTGGCAGCAAGGAAGGCCGTGCCGAGGACGAGGGGAACCACCATGATCGCCCGAGGAATAGCGCGGGTCGGGTTTCGGGTTTCAGCGCCAAGGGCTGCGCTGCTTTCGAAGCCGATGAAGAATGTCGAACCTATTGCTAAACCTTGGAGGAAACTGTTGAAGGTGAAATCGCTGAGGCTAGCTTGCCCCAGCAAATCGATATTTCCTGCGAAGGCGGTTGCTACGGTGATAGTCAACATGACCGGTACGGAAACGACTGTGAGGATTACGCTGGCCCGGACGGACACATCCAAGCCACGATAGGCGATACCCATGGCCACCAGCGCGGCCAGGACATAGATAACCAACTGAGTGTCCGGTCCTGCTGCGCTAGGCAGGCCCACGGACATGAGGAAACTTCCGATATACAGGCCCAGCGATACGACCAGAACCATAACTACAACTATGTAACCGGGCACCATGGCTGCCGCGATAATGAGCGGACTCCACGAGCCGAACACGTGGCGAATATACGAATAGAGAGACCCCGTCCCGATATACCGTCGCGCGAACACGGTGATAAAAAGCCCGATGATTGTGAAAGCCACGACGGAAGCGGCCATCGCTAACCACGAGGAACGCCCTGTGTAAGAGGCGAGAAACGCTGGCACTGCTGAAAGACCGACAGCGGGGATGAAGGACGATATTGAAAGTCCCATCACCTGCGAGCCGGTAAGGTGCCCTAACTGCAGATCTGCGTGGGCTGTATCTTGAGTCGGTGGGCCGTAACCACCGCCTGCTGATGCTCCTGCGTTTTCACAAGAAGTTTGCAAAGCTGTACGCCTTTCAGGTGAGTCGAGGCCACGGAGCGGCTACGACGCGTAAGTGTAATTTTCTTTAGAACCTTGTTAAGGCAGCGGGTGAGAAGATGCGTCCTTACACCTACTCGATAGTGACTTCGACGCGGTTGGTTCACGACTGATCTGTTTGTTCAGCCCGAGTCGTTCGCCGGTATTTTTTCAGCGCCTCACCAACTGGCCCAGCCTTTCGGCAGGATGCTATCCAGAAGGGGTTGAGTCTTGCTGTTCTCGCACGAATGAGAGCACCGCCCTCCCGCCTCACGGAGAAACCAAGTGAAGCCGCCGGTCAACCTCGACGATCGATACGCAGGGATCGCTTAAAGAAGCGTCACGTCCTCGCTAGGGTGCTCCCAGGGGGGGCTCAGAACCGTTCAGCACAGCTTTGGGAGTCGAGCCATGAGGGGAGTCGATCCGCCGAAGTCATTCGTTAACTCCCCTTACAAAGGCCACACATTACGCAGCCGCTCCCGGGGTCCGAAATTGGGCTAGTGAACAAATTGTGGGCTGCCTTCGTTCTTTAGTACTAATTCTTCCCTCATCCACCAGTACTAAGATGCACGTATGGAACAGCAAATGCTGACGGTCAGGGATCTTGTTACTGCCCAAAGTCTGGGTACGAAGGTAATTGCCGGCGCGGGCGGCCTTGACCGGCAAGTTCTCTGGGCGCATAGCTGTGAGTTGAGTGACCCCGACCGCTGGCTCGGTCCGCATGAGTTACTGATGACCGTGGGTTTGTGCGTTCCACGAAGTGCCGAGGAACAACGGACTTTTATTGGCAAGCTTGACGAGGCCGGCCTTGCCGGTGTTGCCTTCGGGGATCACCCAAGTCTTCCCCCTCTCACGCAGGAACTATACGAAGAAGCAGAGAAACGCTCCTTTCCTGTGCTTCTTACGAACGATGCCACTCCCTTCGCCGCAATCGGGCGAACAGTTGCTGCTGCTACGGCCACTACCCAAACCATGCAAGTACTCAAGCTCAGCAAGCTCTACCAGTTGTCCACCTACGCCCGTACTGATCCGGTACGGATGATGAATGATTTGCAGGCGCTTCTTAGGGCTGGGCTCAGAGTCTTGGATGAGCAAACAGGGCTCCCAATTGTGGAGGGCACACCGCTGGAATCCATGCTCTCTTTGGCACGTGAACGCACCTATGCGCTCCCGGGGGACAATGACTCCCGGCTCATGATTTTGGAATACCCCGGGGAGGAGGTCAGCAGTTTCCTGCTAATCCACGTCCTGCAAGTGGTGGATGTCGCCTTGAGTCAACTTTTAAGGACTCTTCGACGCCGTGCGGAACGCTCCGCGCAAATGCTAGCGTCCGTCCTGGAAGGGCGGAGCCCGGAAGGCTTGGAGACCCTGCTTGGCCCGGGCGGCACTTCACTGGGATATCAATTTGTTGCAGTGGCAGCAGAGGACGGCAACAAGGTCGCCCGAGCCGCCTCCATCAAGTCACTGCCAATCCTGGCTGGCTCCGGAGGCAATTCGTTTTTTGTCCTAATGCCCGAGCAGAGCCGAAATGAGGTCAGGCAGCTGCTCCGCCGCCTCGACATCCGGGCCGGAGCATCGTCAACTTACCTTGACCTGCGGGATGCTAAAGCAGCTGCCGATGAGGCCGCAAAGGTTTTTTCATCCGGTGGGACGAACGACCAATGGACCGATTTCGTCGGAGTCCCTGTATCGCTGCTTACTCGTTCCAAAAAGGAAGCTTGCGCCATTGTTCAACAAGTGCTGGGTGGGCTTGCGGCTGCAGATCCTAAATCGACTGCTCTGCGTGAAACACTTTTCGCCTTCCTTGCCCACGACCGCAGCTGGAATGAAACGGCAGCCGCTCTCGGAATCCACCGTCAAACCTTGTCTTACAGATTGACCAGAATCAAAGAGGTCACAGGGCGAGACATCGCTTCTTCAGCGGATTTTTCGGCCTTCTGGCTCGCGTTTCAAGCCTGGCCGTCCTACTCGTCCAAATCCGACTGAACCCTACTGTCAAGTGCGATTCCAGCTGCTTTTCTGGAAGAGAGCCGTACCAAGGTTGGCGTCCCTTCCCGGTAGTTACGATCCATAACCTCTGCCTTTGAAATCAACAGTTCCCACTGGGAGTCCTAGGAATCACACAAAAAGCGCTCATAATTTTGGCTTTCGGTATCATGACTGCCGCCGCCGGAACGTCTAACTTCGATGAACAGGGGTTGTCGTTGGTTTCATGAGATACGGCAACCCCTGCGCAACAAGAACCGTAACCCAATTTACTTGCACCTTTCTATGGGTTGATACCTGTTCTTGCGCAGGTCAAGTCCCTGTAGTTAAGCCCTCCCCTTACCCTCTCGTCCACGAGAACCTGGGCTTGAGGAACAGAAAGGTCCGATAATGACAGCAACAGTTCCGGCCGGACACATCACAAAACCGGTCAGCTCCGTCCCCAGCCTGGGATGGCACCCTTACCTTTCACTTGAGCCTGCCGGTTCTGGTTGCGAAGAGCATCCGTGCAGATTTTGCAACATTCCGGAGACCGATTGATGTGTCGGGGAAGGGCAGGCAAGGGGCTGTGCTGTGCGTAACGGTATTCAACACGCCCGCGCAACGCCGCCGATACTATACATGCGCCCTCTAGCCAGAGGTACATCCCGTTTGACACGTGTGCAAATGAAGTTGCGAAGCGAGGGACTGCAGTTAGGTCGCGTCGTTTTTCGCTGGTCCTCGATTTGTCCAAACTGCAGGCGCCGCCGGAGAATGATCAGCACTTACCGGGGTGGATGTCGCGGACGCTGCGGACGCCCTTGGCGTCGAAGATGATAGCCTTTCACCTGCAGGCTGAGGAGGCACATGATTCGTTTCGCGGGACTTGCTTCTAGCTAGAAGCGGCAAGGGCCCGCGGCTGCTATGTTCAGAGAAGGTTATCCAGGACCTGTCAATTCCGATATCGGCACCTCGCCACAACTAACTTGCTCCTTTGACCGGTCAGGACCGAAAATACTTCACGGCTGGAGCAGAGGCGGGCGCTCTCACTGCGATGCATCCTGTCGAGGGTATTCGAGTCCCCCGTGGGCACAAGTAATCTCCACTGGCGCCCTTTCCGTTTCGGCAGCAGCTCTTCGACCCTTTGTATTTGACTGGCAAAGCCCGCTAGCAGCAGCCGGTAGGCCGGTCATCAATCCCAGCCAGCTCCATTGGTCATCGCTCGAAGCTGGCCCAGACCAAGTCTCTCTACGGCCAAATAGGGCCACAAGCAACCAATCCAACAGCGGTAGTAATGCCACGCAAGAACTTCCTTACTTCACCGACTCAGGCGTGCTCTCCCAACGCCAAAGTACCTACCGAACATGGGTTGCAGCACCTTGACCTACAACAGGCGATTCATCTGCTCTATGGTGTCGATGTCCTCGCCAGTGGATTCATCACTGCAATCGACAAGGTCTACGAGCCACGGTTTCCGCTGCAAGAAAACCCGAGCCCCCGCATCCCCGCTAACAGTGCTAGCCACCGCTGACCTGAGTTGCGCATCGATCACCATGGGGTGACCCCTACGGAGCACTCCATCGTTTTCCATGGCGCGATACGCAGCCGAAGTAATGCGCCTCGGCCGATGGGAGAGGAGTAACCGATGAACAATGGCGACGGTAAGCCCTGGCTGATCTACCAGAGCTACGAGGAGGTGGTTATTTGGATGTGCTTCGGCATCACCGGCAAGGTAGGAACTTCCCATACCTGAGGACCAGTGGGAGTTCACCACCACCCGATACGGTTCAAGGTCTGCTTCGGCGCTAACCGCTTGTGCATCCGCTCCAAGAACAACCACAACCTCCTGACATCCGCCGGCACGCAGCGTGTGAGCGGCTGCCTCAACCAGAGTGCGGCCGCGGTACGGCAGGAGTGCCTTAGGACCACGCCCAAGACGTGTTCCGGCGCCGGCTGCCAGCAATAAGCCCGTTACCCGCGCCAAATCCCTGTCCTCCTGCGGGGGGTTCCTATGCGCCGCATGAAAAAACTGTCAGGTCCCATTGCCTGGTGCGATTCTGACGCAGCCTATAGTCAGTGCAAAGGATTAGCTTTCTCTCCCCCAGCCCTTCTAAGCGGATCCAGATAATCCCAAGGGAAGGAGCACTCGTTTCCACGACGCCGGAGTAGCGTGACGTGTAATCTTCAATTACCTGGATCCGGTCGCCCTCCCCTAGCATTTCCAAATCAAGTAGCTGGCCTTCGTCAAGTCTGCTGGGTGTGCGGTCTTCCGCTGACTTTGAAACCACCACGGCCTTGGTTGCCACCAACGCCTGCCACTGTCGGGTGTCTTCAAAAGGTTGCGTAGCCGACTCTTTTAGGTGCGGCATGGCTAGGCCGGGTCCGAGTGCACAGCGCCAGCCGAATCGCGCAGAGGGCGGCCAGTCCCTTGCCACCGTTTCGCAATTATTTCTGCCACAACTGACACTGCTGTTTCCTCCGGTGTCCGACCGCCGAGATCAAGTCCGATCGGACTATGAAGCTCGGCAATCTGCTTCTCCATTACTCCAGCCTCCAAGAGGCGGTTGAGTCGGTCCTCATGTGTCTTTCGAGAACCCATGGCACCTATGTAGGAGGGCCTGTATTCTTCTTCCAGCCGCAAAGCGATATCCAGGACAGGGACGTCGAACTTGTGATCATGGGTGAGAACACAAATGACCGTTCGGTTGTCCACCTTTCCCGCCGAAACTTGTTCCTGAAGGTAAACGTGAGGCCACGCTACGATCACCTCGTCAGCTCCAGGAAAACGGGCGGCGGTCGCAAATACTGGGCGGGCATCGCAGACGGTCACATGAAATCCGACCATTGACCCGGCCCGCGCGACTGCGGCGGCAAAATCGATGGCTCCAAAAATGATCATTCTGGGCTTCGGCTGATAGGAAGAAACAAAGACCTTCGCGCCCGTTTCCATGCGTTCTCCTCGGGGACCGTAGGTGAGCACCTTGGATTCGCCGGAAGCCAGCAGGCCCCTTGCATCGTCAGCCACTGCATGGTCCAGCATATTGCTGCCAAGGCTGCCTACAGCGTGGGTCGGCCAAACCGCCAGCCGCTTTCCCAGTATTTCAGGCTGGTCATGTTCGACGACGGTCGCTGTGGCAACAGGGTTACCGTTCTGGACGTCCTGGACGATCGTCCTGATTTCTGGGTAACTTTCCTTGGTGACTCGTTCAACGAAGACGTCGATTATTCCGCCGCAGGTTAGTCCAACCGCTACAGCGTCATCGTCGCTATAACCAAAGCGTTGCAGAACAGGGGTACCGTCTTCGATGACATCCTGCGCGATTTGGTAAACAGCTCCTTCAACGCAGCCCCCGGAAACTGAGCCGACGGCTTCCCCAGCGGTGCTTACAGCCATCGCAGCGCCCGCCGGCCGCGGGGCAGATTTAGACGTGCTGACGACGGTGGCGAGGGCGAAGGTTTCTCCGCGCCTCGTCCACTCTGCCACTGCTTCAATAACGTCACGCATTTGCTATCCGATCTGCTAGGTCCCTGAAAGCAGCCATGGTGTGGCCCGCGACCAGGGCATCGATGTGCGGGAGAACGGCCTTAATGCCGCTTTGTATAGGTTCATATCCAGATTTTCCCCGGTGGGGGTTGGACCAGATAACACGATGGGCCAGGCGATGGAGACGGGATACCTGATGCGCAAGATCTCTGGTATCCCCACGTTCCCAGCCATCACTTGCGATCACAACTACAGACCCTCTGAGCATTGCGTGTTGTCCCCAGAGGGCGATGAAGGCCTCTAGGGCTTCGCCCAGCCGGGTGCCTCCAGACCAATCCGGCACAGCGAATCCTGCGTCCAACAGCGCCACTTCCGGATCCGGGTGCTGCAACGCCGCCGTCACCCTGGTCAGGCGTGTGCCAATGGAAAATACTTCTGTGGTGTCGGCGTTGGTGGCTAAAAGCCGATTACCGAAGCGAAGAAAACTATCAGCGTAGGCTTCCATGGATCCCGAAACATCCACAATCAAGACAACTCGGCGGGGCTTTTTCGTTCGGAAGCGATACTGCAGTTGGCCTGGTTCGCCGCCTCTTTTTAGGTGGTCTCGGACAGTGTGTGCCGGATCAATGCGCTTGTGGCGATGGGTCCGCTTGTAACGAGCCCTTCTTAGCGGTGCTTTAATAGGCAGAGCAGCAAAGGCCTCTACAAGGTACCTCTTTTCCTCCGCCGACATGAGGGCCACATCTCTGTGTTGCAGGGATTCATCCCTGCTAGCCAGTGCAATCTGTTGCTCAAGTTCCGGCTGAGGGCTGTCGCCGCCTGCTGCGTCGGGCAGGCTTGCTTCCTGTCTCTCCGAAAGGGGCACAGGTACCGGAGGCTCGGATGAAAACCACAAGCGGAACGCCCGGTCGTAAGTCTCAAAGTCCGACCTGCTCTTACACAACGTAGCGCGTCCGGCCCAAAAAACCTCGTTGCGACGCTGGAGATCCAGAACGTTTAGGGCCTCAAGGTAAAGGCCGACCTGTTCTGCCCCTACGGTCATCCCCTCATGTCTAAGCGCTCCTACGAAGCCATAGAAAATTTTCAACCCTACTTGTGAGTGCATCGCCAACACCATTCACGTTAGGTAGGAAAGATGGTTCTCAAGGTGCTCAGGATCAGCTCCCTGTCGTCTTGGTCTTTGCAGAGGGCGCCAATAGTTAAGCCTGCACTGTCGGCGTCGATGTCCTGCCCGCCAAGGCGGTTCAAAGCCTGGGCCCAGTCGAGCGCCTCGGCTACCCCAGGGGAACGCCTCAAGCGTCCCTCGTTGCGCAAGGACTGAACCACGTCGACCACCTGCTGCGCCAGCTTCTCGTCCATGCCGGGCAGCCGGGTCCTGATAATTTCCAGTTCGCGGGCCGGCTCTGGATGGTCGATCCAATGGAAGTAGCATCGCCGTTTCAGAGCCTCGTGTAACTCGCGAGTCCGGTTGGAGGTCAGGATTACGATGGGTGGAACAGTAGCGGTGATAGTGCCCAACTCGGGTATGGATATTTGGTTTGACGCGAGCACTTCCAGGAGGAAGGCTTCAAATTCGTCGTCCGCCCGGTCAACTTCGTCGATGAGAAGAACGGCCGGCCCCCCCTGCAGGGCCCGAAGAATTGGTCGTGGCAGCAGGAACCGTTCGGTGTATAGGGACTGCTCTAGTTCCTCCGCACTCGTTGCCGAATTTGCTGCTTCCAGTGATCGCAAGTACAGAATCTGACGTGAAAAATCCCAGTCGTAGAGCGCCTGGGTCGATTCGATGCCCTCGTAACACTGCAGTCGGATCAACGGGATCCCCAGCATCTTAGCTAAAGCTTCAGCCAAGGAGGTTTTGCCCGTGCCGGGAGCACCTTCAACAAGCAACGGCTTATTCATGGCAACAGATAGAAAGACGGTGGTGGAGAGACCCTCGTCAGCCAAGTAGTTGACTGCCTTAAGCCGCGCCGCCATCTCACCGGGGCTTTCCGGTTTGGTCACATTGTCGTTACTCATTGTTTCGCCTTGCTAGTCGGTTTTAGAGGTCGTGGAGTGCGGCTTATGGCGATGTGAATTTATGCAGACACTGCATACAAGCAGTCGACGAGGGTCCACCGTCGTACTCAAACGTAAGAACAGCCGGTTCCGGGATGCCCCGCCCTATCGACAAGGCAGAACACCCCGAAGCCGGACCGCTCGAAGTGGCCCCCTTGCTATTCCTGCAGGTTGCTCACGACCATAGTCTTACCCTTAGCAACCCAGATATCTGCCCGCCGGTCGTTAAGCACCGGGAAAGAAGTGCGCAGATCGTTCAACGAATCGAAATCGAGACGCGCCTTGAGAACGGTTTCCTCTTTCTCTGCCTGCGCCAAGATATTTCCGTTGCCGTCCACGATCTGACTGTGACCACCCAACTCCACCTTCTGGTCAGATCCTGTCATGTTGCACTGGACGACAAAGGTCTGATTCTCGATTGCCCGCGCGCGCCCCAGGGTCTGCCAGTGCTGAACTCGCGAAAGTGGCCAGCAGGCCGGTACCACATTTAGCGCCGCACCCTCCGCTGCGATATGCCGATACAGCTCAGGAAAACGAAGATCGTAGCATGTGCTAAGCCCAGTGATGGCCGTCGCGCGTTCCGTCTGCAGCTCCACGATCACGGGCTCGTCTCCCGCTGCTATCAGCTTTGGCTCTCCGTCGGAAAATCCAAATCGATGGATCTTTTTATAGGTGGCACGGATGGATCCTGCAGGGTCAAAAAGAACCGATGTATTCCACATGTCAGAAGCGGCACTGCTTTGCTCCGTCACCATGAAAGAGCCGGCATGCAGCCAGGCCTTTTTTTCCCTGGCCATTTTGGACAAGAAGGTGAACACCTCACTGTGCAGCGAGATCGCGTTCGTTCGCCAGCTGTCGTAGGAGAACCCGCCATGAAGCCAGAGTTCAGGCAGAACGATCAGGTCCGCTTTGTCGATGCCAGAAATCAAGTCCTGCGTACGCGAAATCCTGTCCTCGAGGAGCTCTGTCGAATCAAAGCTCACCTGAACAGCTGAGACGTCAAGCTGCCCGCTATTTGGGACCAATCCACGAACATTCATCGATTCAGGACTTTCGGTTGCTTCCGGCCGCAACACCTGCCGAGAAGACTGCAATCAGTGCAGCAACGACAGAAATAATTGCAGGGAGCCATTTTCCTACTTCGGGAACCTCGACCTGAGTGCCAGTGCCCTTTTTAGCGGCGCGGGTTTCCTTCGCCAGCTTAATGAGGTCCAGAGCTTCTTCGGGTTCCGCCTGACCAGGCTGCTTTAGTTCCCTTCCTGCGGCTCCGTCAGCTTTTGAGAGCTCTGTCGATGCTTCGCTCCGGGACTCGCTTCCTGAAGTCATCTCCACAGCCAACCTTTGAGCGAAGACTCCAAGGATGGCCGTAGCCGCCTCGTTGATCACACCTCGCCCGAACTGAGCGATTTTTCCAGTCATGTCCAGCTCCGTCTGAACAATGACGGTTGCGCCATTGGCCTCAGGCTCAAGCCGTGCGGTGATGGTCGCGGACATGTTCCCTTGCCCACGAGCATCCTTGGCACGAGCTTGGATTACTGCGCGCCGTCCCTTTTCATCGACCTCAATGAAACGGGCAACGCCAACATACTCGGCCGTAATCGGGCCGACCTTGATCTTCGCCTTGCCCTCGTACTCATCACCGTCAACGCTGGTGATGGAAGCGCCGGGAAGCATAGGCGCGATTCGCTGCAGGTCCAGCAGGACGGGCCACGCCTCGTCCGGCGGGACAGGCACGGTGAAAGTGTTAGTCATCTCCATGATCGGTTTTCCTTAAAAGTTCTTGACTACGGATGGTTCATCCACTGCGGGGAGCCCAAATGCGAAGTCGGGGTTTCCAGGCTCAAAGCTACCCCCGTGCTGTAGACGGGACGCCATTCTTTTCACTTTCTGGAGATAGGCGTTCCCCTGCTGCAGTTGCCTGGTTTCCCACCTCTGCAGGGATTCCTGCAGATTGTCGTTCTCCGTAAAGACTTCTGCAAGAGTACGTGCGTCGTCACAGGCTTTAGCTCCACCCGCAGCAGCGTGAGGCCTTGGGGTCACCGCCGCGTCTCCAATCAACAGAACACGGCCATGAACCATGCGCTCGACAGTGGCATCTGCAACAACAGTCACAAATGGGGATGAAGCTTTGAGTACGAGGTCCCTGAAAGGCGCGAAGAGACGCTCACCCTTGCTATGGAACTGACGCAGATTGTGCGGATTCAGTGAGTTGTTGTGGACAGACGTTGGGAGCCTGATGCCGCGAACGTCCGTCATGAGTTCGTCGAGGTCAGCTCCTTCAGGGACGTTCCAATACCACTGAAAATTCAAACGCGGCGACTCTGAGTTTTCCCGGCCCGGAATGGGGTAAGCGATGAGGTGACCATCATTCAGAAGCCCATACGTGAACTTGTCGTTAAAGTAGTTCCACACATCGTCGGAAACTTCGCCCGGCTGGAGCACCCCTCGCCAGGTGACGTATCCTGCGTACTTCGGTTCAATGCCCAGCAGGCGTTTGCGAACTACTGATGCTCCGCCGTCAGCGGCGATCAACCAGTTCGCCTCGGCCTGGGTACCGTCTGAAAAGCGCAACTGTACGGCGTCGGAATCCTGGTTGAGACCGACGAGGCACTTACTGGTGTGGTAACGCTCCGGCCCAAACAGTTCGTAAAGCGCTCCGTATATCGAGTCGTAGCTAGTGAAGCGCCAGTCTGCAGGAACGGACCCGAAGCTTTCTCCAGTCAGTGCGTCGACATATTCCATGGATGACGACGGAACACTGATCGAGTCCAGCTCGACACCCTGCTCCAGCAAGTAACGAACAAGCTCCGGCTGGACGACAATGCCAGTGCCGAAGCCCGAGAGGGGCTGGGGCGACCGTTCATAGACATCGACCTCAACGCCCGCATCTCGAAGCATCAGCGCTGCCGTTAGCCCAGATATCGAACCTCCAACTACCGCAATACGTTCGGTTGTCGGGCTCATGCGTCCTTCCTTAATGCCATGGCGAGCGGACGCATTGGGGCGCCGCTCGCTCCCCGAAGACGGATAGGAGCAGCGATCAGGCAAAATTCCTTTACTCCATCCGCTGCCAGTTCCTCCAGGTTCAACAGTTCCACCATGGGCACACCTGCTTCCGCAAGGAAGTGGGTATGCCCGGGAAGCCAGTTGTCTTCATGCTCCGACGGGCCTACCTCCACGCATTCCTGGTCAGCACCAATTGCAGAAATGTTTTGGCTTGTAAGCCAGCGGGCAGCATCCAAGCTCAGTCCCGGAGGGTTTCCAAGAGTCTTAGTTCCATCCGGCCAATGACGCATACGTCCGGTACGAACCAAGGGAACATCCCCTCTCTGCAATACGAGGCCCGCTTTTTCCAGTGCCTCTTCAATATCTGCAGTGGTGATGGCGTAGGAATCAGGCAGGCACTCTACGTTCTTTAGGCCAGCAATATCCAGCAACACGCCGCGGGTGATGATTGGGGGAATCGTCTCCGCTCCACCCTTGGTCCAGGTCCGACTGCCCAAATTCTCTTCCGGTTTGTACCCGTTATAGATCTGTCCGTCGACGCCGAAGTGGTTCAGCGAATCGATGTGAGTCCCGGTGTGGGTATACATGAATACAACATCTCCGGAGTAGCACACGTGCCTGTTGACAGCCTCGCCGACACCGTTGAGGTTATCCACCACCGTGCCCTGAGGGGTGTGGCTCATGAAGATTTGGTAGCTGGGATCGCCAGCTCCCTGAAAGCTGGGCATCCCTACGAAATAGTCAACGCTGAGGTCATAAACCCGCGAGGGGTCCGCCCGCTGAAGAACGTCTGCCCGAACAGACTCGTCGAGGAGGTTTAATGCTCCCCTCTCGTCGTCGGGGCCCCAAGGGCTAATCCCTACCTTCACGTCAGCAGTCTGGCTCATCAGAACGCCTCAACTTCGTAGTCCACTACAGCCCTGTCCGCGAACATCGGCATAAGTGTCGCAACTACCTCAAGGTGAAAGGGATCGGTGGAGTACTTGTCCAGATCAGCCCAGCTTGCAAAATCAGAAATCAGGACACCATCCCACGGCGCACCGTTATCGCCAGGGTCGCCCGAATGAGTGCCGATCTCCCAGCCTTGAATGAAACCCAGACGCGGCGGAAGGGTGTTGAGAATTTCAACAATCTCCTCCTGGTTGCTTCCTTCGGCTACGCGCCATGCAAATACGTGTCGAACTTTAGTCATCAGTTGACCTCTCATGTGTGTCTTGGATTACCCGCCGGGTTGTATGTTCAGTTTCGTAAGAGCAGCGAAGTTGTCCCACTGGCGGATGCCACAAGTTACAGTTGTGCTTTGTTCAAACCTTGACAGCGGGTGAAGATCTGCTCGGGAGTGACTGGCAGCCGGTCCGTGTGGATGCCATCGGCAATGGCATCATCTACCGCGGAAGCGATTGCCGCGCCGGCGGCAATGATGCCAATTTCGCCAAGGCCCTTGGCGCCAAAGGGATTGTCTGGCGACTTGGCATCTTCAGTTACGAAACAGTCGACGTTCGGCATCTCCTGCGCGCCCGGCAACAGGTAGTCCATAAACGAAGTCGTAATTGGCTGTCCGTCCTCTTCGTAGAGGAACTCCTCGTAAAGGGCGCCTCCAATGCCTTGCACAGCGGCACCAATGATCTGACCCCTTGTGGTCAGCGGGTTAATTACACGCCCTGCTTCCGTGGAGGTCGAGAAGCGAAGTATCTTATGGCCGCCCGTGCCAGGATCTAGTTCGATTTGCACCAGCGTCACCCCGTACGGGTAGTTCATGGCGTTGTTCACGTAGACCGCGTCCGCCGCGAGGCCCGGCTCATCATTGTCCGCCCTAGCCGTGAAAGGGTCCCTCGCCGCCGCAATCTCGTACAGCGTAATTTGCTGATCAGTGCCCTTGACCTTGAAACTGCCTGCCGCCAATTCGAGGTCTTCCGGATCAACCTCGAGCATCTCAGCTGCCAGACGCCTGGCTTTATCCACCACTGCAAGCGCCGCCTTGCGGGCAGCACCCCCAGCGAGAACAGTTGAACGGCTGGACCAGGAGCCGACGCCGTCCGGAATGAGCTCTGTGTCGCTATGGACGATGTCAATGTTTTCGGGAGCGATCTGTAGTTCTTCGGCGACAATCTGGGCCAGAACTGTCTCGATTCCCTGTCCGACCGAAGAACCTCCGGTCTTGACCGTAACGCGGCCTGCGCGGCTGACTTCGACACCACCTGTTTCGAAAAGCCCCAGCCCTGCCTTGTCCATAAGCACGCCGAGGCCTACGCCAACTTTCCGGCCCTGCGCCCGCAGTCGTTTGGATTCTTCAATCCACTCCGAAAAGTTTGCCGCCTCCAGCGCTTCGCCGAAGTGCTTTACTACATCTCCCGAGTCGAAGTGGTAAGGCTCGTGGACGATATCGAGACCAGGCGTCCACGGGAGGTCTTCCGTGGTAAGAAGGTTTCGCCGCCGGAACTCCGCCTTACTGAGACCGATTTCTTCACATGCCAGATCGAAGATCCGCTCACGAGCAAAAGTGGATTCATATCGTCCAGGTGCGCGATAAGCGCCGACAGGTGTTTTGTTGGTGAAGACGGCGTGCAGGGTAGCATCGTAGGCCGGAACCCGGTAGGGGCCGAACACAATGCCGGCGGTAATGTCGCTGACTAGTGGCTCGGCTTGCCTGAAATAGGCTCCATGGTTGTGGAAAATTTCGTCCTTCATGCCCAGAATTTTGCCCTCAGCATCGAGCGCGAGTTCCAGCTTATGCACCATTTCCCGAGCATGGGACGTGGATGTCATGTGCTCGGCGCGGTCCTCAGTCCATTTGATCGGGACTCCCAATGTGCGGGCTGCCCATGCTGCAACGACGTTTTCCGGGAAGACTCCGCCCTTCACCCCGAAACTGCCGCCGATTTCTACGTGTTTCATCCGGACATTGACCTCGGGAAGATTCAACATCTTGGCGATGATCCTGCGGTTGTCATGCACATGCACTGTGCCCCAGATGAATAACGTGTCCCTTGCCGGGTCGGGCTGCACCACTACGGCCCGCGGCTCCATAGGTACACCGGAATGGCGGTTCGTAACGTACTTGTGGCGGATGATGTGCTCGGCCTCGGCAAAGGCCCGGTCAATGTCGCCGTAGGCCTTTTTAATGCGTGCACCTTCATTGCCACGCCCCGGAAAAAGCTCAATCTCACCGGTCAACGCTTCTTCCGGATCCAGGAGGACCGGGAGCGGCTCGTACTCGATAGAGACCAGTTCGGCCGCGTCTTCGGCAAGATAGGGATCAACGGCAAGTACGGCAACCACCGGCTGCCCCACATACTGCACCTTGTCTACTGCCAGAACGGGGTGGCTAAAGTCCTCAATATTTTCGTAAATCTCGTGGTATCCCAGCTCTTCCAAGAGGATGGAACCCAAATGCCGCGTGTGCTCAGACGTGACAACCATTCGTACGCCCGGAGTCTTTGCGGCTTCAGTGACGTCTATGGACACGATCCGCGCATGGGCCTGTGTCGAACGGACAATGCGCATATGCAATTGCCCGGGCACTCCCAGATCGCCAGCAAATGTTGCTGATCCAGTGAGGAGCCGGCGGTCCTCCCGCCGCAGAACCTCCTGGCCTATCCATGCCTGTCTGTTGCCCTTGTCCGCGTCGGCCGTGCCGGTATCAGGGATGAGCGTTTTAGCCTTTGCCATCATGGGCTCAGTATGTCACCGGGCCGGGAAGCCCGGATGTTCAGGCATTGACAAAAACACCGCCTAAGTATCCGCAGTTAGTAGGCGCCCTCGCGCCGCTTCCATAGCAAGATCATTCCGCAGACCCCTTGTGCGGGGTCACGGAAGTCTGAATTTAGGGAGACGGCAGTATGACTGTAACTTCGCAAGTGAAACCTGAAGATGAAATGCTGAACTGGGGACGCCTTATCCTCGACGGCGTTTCCTACTCGGACATGGTGGGTGCCCGCGATAGGCCTAAGGAGATTACCTGGTTTGACTACTGGATGAATCTCGCAAATGAGTACGAGCAGGAAGCGGAAAGTAAAGTGGCCCTGGGCCACGACCTGTCCGCCGGTGAGCTCCTGATGTCAGCGGCGCTGTGCGCCCAGTACGCCCAGTTCCTTTGGTTCGATGAGCGCCGACAGAAGGGCCAATCTCGAAAAGTTGAACTATACCAGAAAGCAGCCCCACTCTTGTCCCCGCCCGCACAGCGACACGAACTGGTGGTTGACGGCATTCCGATGCCTGTTTACGTGCGAATTCCGGAAGGCCAGGGACCACACCCCGCGGTCATCATGCTCGGTGGCCTGGAGAGCACCAAAGAGGAAAGTTTCCAGATGGAAAACCTGGTGCTCGATCGGGGCATGGCTACTGCCACGTTTGACGGGCCTGGGCAGGGCGAAATGTTTGAACACAAGCGGATTGCCGGTGACTACGAAAAGTACACGTCAGCGGTAGTGGATCTACTCATCGGACTTGAAGCAATCCGGAACGAAGCTATCGGAGTTTTGGGCCGAAGCCTGGGCGGTAACTATGCGCTCAAGTCGGCCGCATGTGAACCGCGTCTGGCGGCGTGCATTTCCTGGGGCGGATTCTCCGACCTGGACTACTGGGACCTTGAGACTCCCTTGACAAAGGAAAGCTGGAAGTACGTCTCCAAAGTTGACACTCTGGAGGAAGCAAGGCAGCACGTCCATGCTGCTCTGGAGACCCGGGACGTCCTACCAAACATCGCATGCCCTACATACATTCTGCACGGCGTGCACGACGAAGTTCCACTGTCCTTCGTGGACACTGTCCTCGAACTGGTCCCGGCAGAACACCTGACCCTGGTAGTTGAAAAGGACGGCGATCACTGCTGCCACAATCTGGGAATCAGGCCCAGGCTTGACATGGCAGACTGGCTCCAAGATGTTCTAGTGACGGGAAAGACACCTCCCCCGGCTATGAAGGGATGGCCGCACAATGGATAAGATCAGGAAAGTCAGCACGGGCACCGCCCCGCTTGAATCCTGGCAGCCGGACGGTGTAGTCGTCCATGAGGGAAGCCCGAACGGGCACGGGTTCACGCTCTTTGAACGCACTTCCTCTCCACAATTCGGCACGGGTATCTTCACTTCGCAGCCGTGCACAACAACTTATGAACTCACCGATAACGAGATCATTTACGTTGTCGAAGGCTCCGCAACGCTAACTCTTGCATCCCAGGAGCCGGTCCCTGTAACCGCCGGCGACCTGGTATTCCTTCCGAAGGGACACACGTCTACTTGGGAGTTTCACGAGCCATTCAAGGAAATCTGGTTCTTGGTGGAGTAGAAGCCGCTGGCTGGCAGCGACTCCTCAAAGGGGTTCACTCAGAGGGCGGGTTGCGGGAGACCGGGAGAATCCTCCAACCCGCCGAGCTCCAGCTTCATAGCCTCGACCATCCGCGAGAGCCTGATGGCGACGGGCAGTTCATCTCGGAGCAAGCCACGTGAACCTATTTTGCCTTCGATGAGTTTTAGACGGTAAGCGATAGTACGGCTGTGAACTCCCAGACGCTGTGCTGCCGCTGCCGCGTTCTGGCCCGAAGCAAAATATGCTTCGAGAGTTTCGACTAACCTACTTGGGGGGTCTTGGTGCAACCCGAGGCCCCCCAATTCGTCGGAAATAAATGAAGTAACGGCAGCGAGATCGCGCGTAGCCAACGCTTCAAGCATGACATCTTCATACCAGGTGACCTGGGTGCCCAGTTTTTGGGCGACCGAGTCGGCCTCCAGCGCTCGTCTGTGCGTAACTACGAACCCATCCAAGCCTTCGCTCAAAGTCCCAAACGAAATCCGCGTGTCCTTCGGTAGGTCACTTGACAGGACAACCTGCCGTGGTGACGGCAATCGACTCGACCACTCGGCCCAAATATAGCCGGTCTCATCCTCGGCTGTGATAACAAGGGGACGGATCCTAGATGCGCTGCCGAGGGTCCGAGCCACAGCCTCCACACCGTCACCGGACACAACCGCAGCAAGATGCCGGCCTGAAAGGTTATAGGAAAAAACTGTCGAATCTATTGGCAGTCCAGCGAGGAGAGCCCTCAGCGTCGAAAGCTTCCTCCGGTTTTGACTCTGCCTGGAGAATGCAGTGCTCTCCATTTGGTATGTCTCGATGATGGACGCAGAAACTCTATCGTTCCAGGCAAAATGGCTTGCACTGGCATGCCTCAGGACCTTGGACCTTCGAACGGGATCGGTGATGATTCGGTGCGCCTCCTCAAGTAGAAACTCCCACAAAGTGGCCTGAGCCGCCCTGGATCCCCGGAGCAGGTGATGCAAGTCCACGCCGGCCCGTGCCGCCAACCTCACCTCCCGGAGAGTCTCATTGGAAGCCCTGGTTGCCCCGACCCGCCCTTGACCGATGTATTCGAGGACATCACGCAGGGAAGCTGTGATGGTTTCCGATTCTGCCTCCGTGAGGGACGAGTTACGTGTCGCGGCGGAATAGTCTTCGTACGTATACTGCAGTCTCGCCCGGATGCAGTCGTAGATTTCAGGAATCCTTGCCTTCACTGCAACGGAAAGTTCGTCCAGTCCTTCCTCAATGGTCATACACTGAGACTATCAAGGGGCCTGGTCTGTGCCGAGACCACAGCGCATGAAATAGGAACATGATCCAGACACAACATCTATCGGCAATATCGGCCGCCGTCACATCAGATATCGAACACTTGTCCGACTCGATGGTCCGCCGACTCCATGATGACGTTCAGGCCGGTGTGGGCTTAGATCCGGCACTTTCGCTGCGGCGGTCTGAGCGGCTGTCCGCCGCCCTGCTATCTATCAGCAGGGCCTTGTCCGGGTCAGACGAACCAGACGAAAATTTCCTGCGGGAGGCCACCCTTGAGGCGCGCGAAACAGCCCAAGCCGGTGTGGATCTACTCGAACTCATCCACACCTACAGAGTGCTGCAATCTGCGACCTGGGATGTGCTCCTAGACCTCACAACAACTCTTGTCCCAGATGCATCACAGCAATTAGAGATCCAGAAGTGGGTCTCCCAGTTACAGCACCGATGGCATGACGTGGTCGTTGCCAACGTCATCGACGCGTATCGTTCCGAACAGCATCGATTCTTCTACAAGTCTGAGGATCACCGGCTGAGGAATGAGTTGCGGGACTTCATTTCAGGAAGGCGCACGGCCCGACCTAACGCTGCCTACCCCTTCGAAGGAAACCACCTATCAGTGGTGGCCTGGGGAAATGATCCGAAGGGGATGATCACCCTTGCCGCCACCATCCTTAACAGCAATGCGCCACTGATACTGGAAAGCACCGGCGGAGCTTTTCTGGGCTGGTTGCCTGTATCAGATGGACTGAGCTCTGCAACGCAATTGACAGAAGGCGACCTGCCCGATGGAGCACATCTTGCCCTGGGATCCCTTGACAAGGGTTTCTCCGGCTTTCGGCACAGTCACCAGCGCGCATGGAGAGCTTACAAAGTCGGCCGTCTCACGGGGGCGCGAATAACGCACTATAGCGACGTAGCTCTGGAAGCTGTCTTCGCCACAAATATGCAAGCGGTGCGTGATTTGGTCGCGCAGCAGCTGGGTCCTTTGCTCACCGATCCCCGCAAAGACATACTCTGTGACACCCTCCGGGCGTACTTCTCAGCCGGCTGCAATGCGGTAGCGGCCGCGACAGCACTCCAGGTTCATGAGCGCACCGTGGCCTACCGTCTCAGATCCATTGAAGAACGGCTTGGCATCAGCGTTGCCGAACGCCACGTGGAACTACTTGTCGCACTACGACTTTATGGTTTGCTGAAGTCAATCGCCCAAACAGACATCCTCTGAGTTAGGGCGCTCAGCATCAGCGCTGCTTGGAATTGTCTGTTCTAGGCAGGTCCGGGCACTGTTTTGTCCCATGACGCAGAGCGCAAAGCCATACCAAGGGGGCAAAGTAGTGGCATGAACAATGAGCGCGGCCGGCGGTATTGCCCGTGAAGCCACCTTCCTTCGAATACGTTGTTGCCGACTCGGTTGAGGATGCGCTCCGCCTACTCGCGGAGGGAGGCGATGACGCGAAAGTCATCGCCGGAGGTCAAAGTTTGGTCCCGCTCCTGAATTTCCGGATGGCCCGTCCCTCACTTCTGGTCGACATCAACCAGGTGCCCGGTTTGGCAAACATAAAGAAGACCGACCATGCTATGGCGATTGGCGCCTTGACCCGTCATGCGAAGCTAACGACCTCCAAGACCATTTCGCAAAACCTTCCAATCTTGTCGGAAGCGGCAGCGTGGATCGCGCACCCTCAAATTCGTACCCGAGGAACGATTGGCGGCTCTCTTGCACATGCTGATGCTGCGGCAGAGCTGCCCGTAGTCCTGCTAGCCCTTGACGCCTCCGTCACCGCACGGTCTCTACAAGGCGAGCGAAAGATTCCTATCAAGGAACTGCTAGTCTCACATTTCGTCTCGAGCATCCTTCCCGGCGAGCTCATTGTGGAGGTTAACATACCTCTGCTACCTCCCGGCACTGGTGCTGCATTTGATGAGTTCTCTCGGAGGCATGGCGACTACGCCATAGGAGGAGCGGCATCCATCGTCACCCTGGACGAACACGGCAAATGTTCGCGGGCGAGAATTACTGTCCTGGGTGGAGGATCAACCGCCATCCGCTGCCAAGAGGCGGAAAAAGTCCTAATAGACAGCACCCTGTCCAGCGCCGACGTTGCCACAGCTGCCCGGGTGGCGGTACAGGGGCTTGATCCCGTGCCCACAGTGCACGGGAGCGCTCCCTATCGCACCCAAGTTATTCGGACAATCGTCGAACGAACCCTCGCCCAAGCACGGCACCGCGCGAGACCGACAAAGGAAAGCATGGAATACTGATGAACGCCTTTCGCCTCACGGTTGAAGTAAACGGAGTCAACCACGAAACGGACGTCGAGCCTCGTCGGCTCCTCGCAGATTTCCTACGCGAAGACCTGCACCTCAGAGGGACACGGGTAGGCTGCGAGCACGGCGTTTGCGGTTCCTGCACTGTGCTGATGGATGGTCAGCCCATTCGATCCTGCACCGTGCTGGCAGTGCAGGCGAACAACGCCAGGATTGAAACAGTCGAAAGCCTACAGCAGGAAGGCGACCTTCACCCGCTACAAAGTTCCTTCTCAAAGTGCCACGCCCTGCAGTGCGGTTTTTGCACATCAGGTTTCTTGATGTCTCTTAAGCCTCTCTACGACGACGAAGACGTTACCCTCGATGAGACAACCGCTCGCGAAGCTATTTCCGGAAATATATGCCGGTGTACGGGATACCAACAAATCGTGGAAGCCACAGTAGAAGCCTTCCAATGTAGGAATCACAGCAGCTGACACGCGTCGGCCACGTCACGTCAGCGCTAACGGTCTCATGGCCGTTCGGCCATGGCTGTCACCTCCGCGCCGGTTGCGGGCTTTGGGGAATCAGGCAGTTGGTCTGCGAAGTAATGCGGCATCTCGTGAGGTGATGAATGCAACAGAATGCGCTCCCGGGCGGAGACGAAACTATCCGGACGCACGAACCCTGTGGGCGGCTCTGGCAAGCAGTTTCGTTGCAGAAGATACTGCTCCGCGCAGCCTCCGCGTACCAAGATTCTGAGCAGGTCTCGATGTGGGAATCCTGGCCAAACAGCTGAGTGACCGGAAATCAAGGCGGCAACTGCCGATAGGAAGCCACTAACCGCAAGATTACTGCAAGACCCCTTGGGACAGTCCCCCCACATTTTCCGGGCCAGACACGACTCCTCCTGGCTCGGGATCCACCCTCGGTCATGGACTGCGGGGAATGCAACGGCCTGCATTTCCCGCAGTCTTCGTGGGCTATGTCGCTCTGCACAGGCGGGGCGACGTCTGCCGCTGGCCGTTGTCAATGGCCTTTGGTTTCTGCCCACGGGCGGCCAGTTAATCGGCCCGCTGGTGGCCAGTAAATCTGCCCGGTGATGGCCAACAGATCTGCCCACTGAGGGTTTTCGGTGGGATTGGCCATCGTCGAGGGTTTGTTAGTTCAGTTCGGTGACTCCTTTCCCGGCGAGGGCTTGAGTGAGTCGGATGGAGTCGCCGCTGGTTTGGCAGACGTGGGCGTGGTGCAGGAGCCGGTCCACGGTTGCCGTGGCGAGGGTTTTGGGCATCAGTTCATCGAAGCCGGCGGGGTGCAGGTTCGAGCTGATCGCGACGGAGCGTTTCTCGTAGGCGGCGTCCACGACCCGGTAGAGTCCTTCGGCGGCGTCGGTGGCCACCGGGAGAAGGCCGATGTCATCGATCACGACGAGTTCCGCGCGGAGGATTCTAGCCACGGCCCTGGTGACGCTGTCGTCGGTGCGGTGTGCGCGGATGAGGGCGCCGAGGTCTTCGAGTCTGAACCAGGCAACGCGCATCCCGGCTTCGACGGCTTGCTGGCCGAGGGCTTCGAGGAAGAACGTTTTCCCGGTGCCGGAGGGCCCGCAGACGACCAGGTTCTCGCGTCGGGTGATCCATTCCAGGGTGCGCAGGGCTTGCTGGGTGGGCGCCGGGATGGAGGAGACGGCGGGGTCCCAGACGTCGAAGGTCTTCCCGGTCGGGAAGCCTGCTGCTTTGCGCCGGGTGGCGAGCATGGACCGGGCCCGGCCTGCGGCTTCTTCGGTGAACAGTGCCTTGATGATCTCGGTTGGTTCCCAGCGCTGGGCGCGGGCGGTCGCGAT
>NZ_JBQEQF010000029.1:0-43803 GCF_052046035.1 Paenarthrobacter sp. 22069
TAGGGCGTGTCTCCTAAAGCTGTCAGCCAGATGCTGATTGCCCGGAGAACGGCTCCGCCGCGGTAGGTCAGGGCGAGTTTGTCGTAGCGGGTCGCCAGGGCACGCCATTGCTTGAAGATGTTGAAGTTCCGTTCGACGACGTTCCGGCCTTTGTAGTCCTCTTTGTCGAAGGCCGGAGGCCTGCCTCCGGTGGATCCTCGTCGCTTGCGGTGGCCGATCTGGTCGGATGGTTGCGGGATGACAGCGACGATGCCTCGATCCCGGAGCTGGGTTCGGATGGCCCTCGATGAGTAGGCCTTGTCTCCACGAACCCGGTCCGGGCGGGTACGTGGCCTGCCCGGACCGGCCCGGTTGACCTTCAACTGGTTCATCAGGTGGGCGAACATCGGCGCATCGCCGCCCTGTCCCGGCGCGACCAGCAGAACTAGGGGCCTGCCTTTGCCATCAACCAGGGCGTGGATCTTGGTACTCAGCCCGCCGCGCGACCGGCCAATGGCATGGTCGTCCGGTTCAGCACACAGATTCATGTAATTCGAGCCGGCCCCCTGTGGTGCGGGGAAGGTTCGTGCCGTGCTGGTGGGCACGGTTCACCGTCGAATCGACCGAGACCGACCAGTCCACTTCACCCTGAGAGTCCGCAACCGTCAGCAAAGCCGCCAGAATGCTGTCCCAAGTTCCGTCACCGCTATAGCGGCGGTGACGCTTCCAAATCGTCTGCCACGGACCGAACTCGCCAGGCACATCCCGCCACGCGATTCCGCACCGATACCGGTAAATGATGCCCTCGACCACCCGGCGGTCGTCCCGAAAAGGACGGCCCCGACGACCATCAGAGGACGGTAGCAACGGCTGGATGCGGGCCCACTGCCCATCAGTCAAAACAGAAGTACGAGACACTCATCAAGCATCCCGGCTTAACCAACCCGGGTTTAGGAGACACGCCCTAGCCCCCGTTGGCGTCGCCAGCCAGCTTCCGCTTGAGGATCTTTCCGCTGGGGCCCAGGGGGAGCTCGGAGAGGATCCTGACCACCCGCGGGTACTTGAACGCTGCGAGCTGGTTGGCCGCGAATTCGATCAGTTCGGCTTCGGTCACCGTGGCGCCCGCGTCCAGCACGATGGCGGCTGCGATCTCCTGGCCGTGGACCTCATCCGGGACGCCGTAGACGGCGGCGCTGACCACCGAGGGATGGGTGAGCAGGACTTCCTCCACTTCCCGGGGATAGACGTTGTATCCATTGCGGATGATCATGTCCTTCTTGCGGTCCACGATGGTGAGGTAGCCGTCGTCGTCCTTGGTTCCGAGGTCCCCCGTCCGGAACCACCCGTCCACCACGGCTTCCGCCGTGGCTTCCGGCCGGTTGAGATAGCCCTTCATCAGCAGGTGCCCGCGGATGACCAGTTCGCCGAGTTCGCCGTTGGGCAGCAGTTCAATGCTTTCCACCGTCTCGGGTCGTGCGATTTCGATGTCGACTCCCCAGATGGGAACCCCAATCGTGCCGGGCCGCGGCGGCGTGCCAACGTGGTTGAAAGCGGCAACCGGTGATGTCTCGGTCAGGCCGTAGCCTTCATGGATTTCCACACCGAAGACGTCGCGGAACCGGTCCATGACGGCCAGGGGAAGGGATGCGCCCCCGGAGATGCCATACCGAAGCGCGGCCGGGCGGTCCGGTATGGCCTTGGCGGCTTCCAGGAGCGCCACGTACATGGTGGGCACCCCGAGGAAGATGTTGACGCCGTGCCGGGCCAACAGTTTCAGGGCGTCCGCACCGTTGAAGCGGGGCATCAGCACAATGGTGGCCCCGGCCCGCAGGCCGGTGTTGAGGACCACTGTTTGGCCGAAGGTGTGGAATAGCGGCAGCCCGCCGAACAGGACGTCGCCCGGCTTGAAGTCCATGACGCTGGTCAGCAGGACGCTGGTCTGCTCCACCAGCGCGAAGTGGGTGCCCAGGGCACCCTTCGGCTTGCCCGTGGTGCCTGAGGTGTACAGGATGGTGGCCGTGTCCGAGGGTCGGCAGGGTTCATACGTCCGGATCGGCTCGGCGCCGGCCGCCTCCGCTTCCAGCCGGGGCAACCCGCCGTCGTCGGGAGCCATCACGGTGAGGACATCGATGCCGCTGGCCGTCGCTCCCGCGGTGCCCTCCGCCAGCAGCGGCGCGGCGCAGATTAGGAGCCTGGCGCCGCTGTCCTGCAGGACGTATTCGATTTCACGGCCCTTCAGCAGGGCATGCACCGGCACCACGATCGCGCCGAGCGCCAGGATGGCGTAGTACACCCGGGCGAAGTCCGGGACATTGGGGATCAGGACGGCGACGGCGTCTCCGGGGCCAATGCCCCGCGACCGCAACGCCCCGGCGTAGGCACGCGTCTCCCGCCAAAGGTCGCCGTAGCTGACCCGGTCATCACCGACGACGAGCGCGATGCTGTCCGGGGTCCGTTTTGCTGATTCAGCCAGGACGGCTGCCACGGAGATGGTGGCGAAGCCGTCGGTGGAGTTGGTGGTGGTCATGGCCTTCTTCTTGGTTGGCTGGTGGCACTCGGACGGGTGGGGGATTGCCCTTAGGCGAAGGCGGAGGTGCCCGTGATGCCGCGGCCGATGATGAGGGCCTGCATGGTTTCGGTGCCTTCGTAGGTGTGAATGGCTTCGATGTCGGCAAGGTGCCTGGCCACCCTGTTTTCCAGTAGGATGCCGTTGCCGCCCAGCAGGTCCCGGGCGTTGGAGGCGATGCCGCGGGCGGTCCTGGTGCAGGTGTATTTGGCCAGCGACGCCTGCTCCGGAGTGAGTGTCCCCGCCTCATCGAGCCGCGTCATCTGCACCACCATCAGCTGCATGGTGGCCAGTTCGCTCAGCATCCGGGCCAGCCGCTCCTGGACGATTTGGGACGCGGCCAGCGGCCGGCCGAACTGCTTTCGCTGCTTGGCGTACTGGACGGCCGTTTCGTAGCAGGCAGTGGCGTGGCCGACGGCGGACCAGGCCACGCCGAGGCGGGTCGCCAGCAGGACCCGGGCCGTGTCCTTGAAGCTGCGTGCACCCGGCAGGACGCTTTCTTCGGGGACGAAGACGTCCTCCAGCCGGATGTGGGCCTGCCAGATGGCGCGGAGGGCGAGTTTGCCTTCGATTTTCGTGGCGGTGTAGCCGGGGGAGTCCTGCGGAACCAGGTAGCCATGGACTTGGCCGTCGTCGCCGCGGGCCCAGACGACGCTGATGCCGCCCACCGAGCCGTTGCCGATCCACTTCTTTTCGCCGTTGAGCAGGAACCCGCCGTCCGTGCGGGTTGCCGTGGTTTCCAGTGCCACCGAATCGGAGCCATGGGTAGGCTCCGTGAGGGCGAACGCCGCGTATTCCGTGCCCTTGGCAATCGCCGGCAGCCAGCGTTCCTTCTGCGCCGCGGATCCACATTCAGCCACGGAGCGCAGGGCCAGGCCGCCCTGGACCGCGATCATCGTGGCCACGGAGCCGTCGCCCCGGCTGATTTCCATGTTCACCAGGCCGGCAGCCATGCTGCTCATGGGCGCGAAGCCCTCCACTGTAATGCCATCGCGGAGCAGGTCCAGTTCGCCCAGGCGCTGGAGGAGGTGCAGCGGGTACTCGCCGCGTTCCCAGTAGTCGTCGATGACGGGGAGGACCTCGTCCTGGACAAAGCTGCGGGCGCGGTCCCAGTACGCGCGGTCCTCGTCGCCGACGCCGGCAAGGACGGATGCCGGGTCCGTCCCGAGGGCCTCGGTCAGGATGTATTCCGGCTCAACCGTGCCGGAAGGGAAGCCAGTGGGTCCCTCGGTGCGGGTGGGCGCGAGGCTGGGCGACGTCGTCGTCATGAATATGCATCCTTCGAATCAGCAGCGGCGGGAGGGCCGGTAGTGTGTGGCCTGCACCACACGGTCTAAGGATGCAATGAAACGCAGTTCCAGGTCAAGAAACTGGGTACCAAGTTGGGCAAATGGCGGGCAGTAGGGCTAGGGGAGCGCATCCCTTACCGCCTGGGCGATGGCGTCCTTGTCCGCGGGGCCGGGAAGGACGGTGACGACGACGGTCGGCGCCGGCTGGGGGGCATCGGTAACCGGGGCGCCCAGGAGTGCAGGCCGGAACGTGTCCGCCAGAGCATGGAGCTCCGCGGCCAGGGCCGTGGACCGCTGCCGGTCGGCCGCCGCGGCCCCGGGAGCGGCCCGCAGCCACTCCCGCAGGAAGGCGTTGTGCACGGCCACGACCGCTGCCGCGAAGGCGACGGCCTTGTATTCGCGCCGGCCGTTCCGGGGCAGCCTGTCATTCAGGTAGTGCAGGAACGCCCGCTCGTACCGGTGGGAGGTCACCAGTTCCCGGTCCCGGAGTGCCGGAACTGCCTGCAAAAGCCCGTGCCGGGCGCGGGAGGTCTGCGGGTTCCGCAGATGGTGGTCGAAGACCAGCAGCGCCGCGTCAGCCACTGCGGCCAGGGGCTCAAGCCTGGATTCGGCGAGCCGTTCATTGACCTGGTGCAGGATCCGCTCGTGGTCGGCGAAGACAACGTCCTCCTTGGACCCGAACCTGCGGAAGAACGTGCTGCGGCTCATGCCTGAGGCTTCTGCCAGTTCCTCGACCGACGTGGCGTCGAAACCCTGCTTCGTCAGGAGGCCAATGGCTGCCGCAACGGGCCCGTCGGCGGGATGCCCATCGGCGGGGCGGCTGGAAGGGGGCGAAGTCATGCGCCGAAATGTAGCACAGCCGCCCTCCGGCAGCTGGCCTGCCGCCGGCATGCGGCAGGCCGGCGCGCGGCCGGGTTCAGGCGCCCTGCCGCGCCCAGCCGGTCAGCTTGTCGGAAAGCTGCATGTAGGCCTCGTTGACCTGCTGCAGCCGCGGGTTGCTGTCGTACCACTCCACGATTTCCCTGGCGCCGTCCGCGAACGGGATGGTGGCGGTGTAGTCCGGGACCAGGGACTTGATCTTGGTGTTGTCGAAGACCACCGAATGGGACCGGTCACCCAGGAGGTTGGAACCCAGTTCCTGGTCCTGGGCGGCGATGGTTTCGGACGCCACATGGACCAGTTCCGGTTCCCGAACTCCGGCCGCCCTCGCGAACAGCCGGTAGATCTGGTTCCAGGGCAGGTACTCGTCGGAGGTGATGGTGTAGCTCTCGCCCACCGCCTGCGGCCTGCCGAGCAGGCCGACGAACGCCTTGGCAAAGTCCTTGCTGTGCGTGAGCGTCCACAGGGAGGTGCCGTCGCCGTGGACCATGACCGGCAGGCCGCTGCGCATGCGGTGGATGTCCGTCCAGCCGCCCACCATGGCGATCTTGGTGCGGTCGTACGTGTGCGACGGCCGGATCACCGTCAGCGGGAAGTCGTCCTCCCGGTAGGCCCGGAACAGCAGCTCCTCGCACGCGATCTTGTCACGGGAGTACTGCCAAAACGGGTTTTTCAGCGGCGTGGACTCGCGGATGGGAAGCCTGGTGGGTGGCTTCTGGTACGCGGAGGCGGAGCTGATGAAGACGTACTGCCCGACCCGGTCCCGGAACAGGTCCATGCTGGTTTGCGCCTGGTCCGGGGTGTAGGAGATGAAGTCTGCCACGGCGTCGAATTCCCTGCCGCCCAGCACCTCCCGCACGGCCGCTGCATCACGGACGTCCGCGTGGAGCACTTCCGCCCCGTCCGGGACCGGCCTGGTGGACTGGCCCCGGTTGAGGATGGTCAGCCGGTGGCCCAGTGCGACGGCGCGTTCTGCCGCCGCCGCGCTGATGACCCCGGTGCCGCCGATGAAGAGGATGTTCCTCGGCGCCACAGTGTCCGGCAGATCGAGTGGGGTTACCACGCGTAGTCTTCCGGTGCCGTGCGGTGTCCCGGGAAGATGTCGTCCAGCCGCTTGAGTGCGTCGCTGTCGAGGGTGACGTCCAGGGCGCGGATGGCGGCGTCGAGTTGCTCCTGGGTGCGGGGGCCCACGATCGGGGCTGTCACGGCCGGCTGGTGCAGGAGCCAGGCCAGGGCCACGTCGCCGGGCTCGTGGCCCAGTTCGTCGGCGAAGTCCTCGTACTGGCGGATCTGGTCTTCGTGCTTCTTCAGCGTTTCGGCGGGGCGGCCCTCGGTGCGGCGCACACCTTGGCGCTCCTTCTTGAGCACGCCGCCCAGCAGGCCGCCCTGCAAAGGCGACCACGGAATCAGACCCAGCCCGTACTGCTGGGCCGCCGGAATGACTTCCAGTTCCACCTGGCGCATGAACAGGTTGTAGATGGACTGCTCGCTGACGAGGCCGGTGTAGTTCCGGCGGCGTGCTGCTTCCTGGGCCTGGGCGATGTGCCAGCCGGCGAAGTTGCTGCTGCCTGAGTAGAGGACCTTCCCCTGCTGGACGGCCACTTCGATGGCCTGCCAGATCTCGTCCCAGGGCGTATCGCGGTCGATGTGGTGGAACTGGTACACATCGATGTAGTCCGTCTGCAGGCGCTTGAGGCTGGCATCGAGTGCGCGGCGGATGTTCAATGCCGAGAGCTTGGATTCGTTGGGCCGGTCCGTCATGGTGCCGTACAGCTTGGTGGCCAGGACGGTGTGCTCCCGGCGCTCGCCGCCCTTTGCGAACCAGCGTCCGATGATTTCTTCGGTCCAGCCGCGGTGTTCGGCGCCGCCGTACACGTTGGCGGTGTCGAAGAAGTTGATGCCGGACCCGTGGGCGGAGTCCATGATGCGTTGGGCGTCCGCTTCCTCTGTCTGCGGACCGAAGTTCATGGTGCCCAGGCAAAGACGGGAAACTCTAAGGCCGGAGCGGCCCAAATGCGTGTACTGCACGGAAGGTCCTTTCGGAAGGTGCCTGCGTTGTTGGCCGGTATCCAGTGGTGGTTGGGCGGTCCGGAGGTTGGCCCGCGGGCAACCTACATCTGGGTGAAGGAGGCGACGGCGGGATCGGACCCGATGCGCGCGCCGGACTCCAGGGCGGTGATGGCGGAAAGTTCGTCATCGCTCAGGGTGAGTGCGGACGCCGCGAAGTTCTCCCGGATCCGGTCCGGGTTGGCAGACTTGGGGATGACGATGTTTCCGTTGGCCAGGTGCCACGCGAGCACCACCTGGGCGGTGGAGGCGTCGTGGGCCCGGGCAATGGCGGTGACGGCATTCCCATTGAGGTCGCCGCCCTGCCCCAGCGGGCTGTAAGCCTCGACGGCGATGCCCAGGCTCCGGCATTTTGCCGCAAGGTCTGCCTGCTGGTAGCTCGGGTGGAGTTCGATCTGGTTGACTGCCGGAACCGTCTGGGCGGATTCCAGCAGTGTGTCCAGGTGGTCCGAAAGGAAGTTGGAGACGCCGATGGCACGGATCTCCTTGTTCTCGTACAGCCGCTCCATCTCCTTCCAGGCCTGGACGAAGAGCCCCTGGGAAGGGACCGGCCAGTGGATGAGGTAGAGGTCGATGAAGTCCAGGCCCAGTGCCTTGCGGCTGTTCTGGAAGGCTTCCTGCGCCCGGCCCTGCTCGCCGTTGCGCAGCTTGGTGGTGACGAAGATTTCCTCGCGGGGGATGCCGGTGGCGGCAAGCGCTGCCCCGACCCCGGCTTCATTGCGGTAGGCGGCAGCGGTGTCGATGTGGCGGTAGCCTGCTTCAAGCGCGTCCTCCACGGTCCGCTGGGTGTCCTCCGGCGGGACCTGGAAGACGCCGAAGCCAAGCTGCGGGATGGTGACGCCGTTGTTGAGTGTCAGCTCTGACATGGGTGTGCTCCTTGGAACGGTATGAGGCGTGGAACGGAAGACTGGCGTGGATGGGCGCCGGCTGCTCGACGTAACGAGAAAGCGGTTTCCGCTGGCTCACTCCTGAGCCTATGCACTTTTTGCCGCCAAGTCAGCAGGGGAAGCTGTTCCTGTTTTTCCTAGGACTGCCAGTCCTACTTTCGTCGTAGAGCGCCGCAGGCATCGCGGGCAGAATGGTCTGCATGGGTCAAAGCGCCGAGTTCGGAAAATTCCTCAAAGCCATGCGGTCCCGGTTGAGTCCGGAGGTTGCGGGAACGGGTCCCAGCACCGGCGCGCGGAGGGTCCCGGGGCTGCGGCGCGAGGAAGTCGCCCGGCTGGCCGGGGTCAGCACCGACTACTACGTCCGTCTGGAGCAGGGGCGGAACATCCATCCCTCACGAACCGTTCTGGACGCAGTCGCCCGGGCGCTGCGGCTGGACAGCAGCGAACACGCGCACATGCTGGACCTCCTGGAGAACTGCGCAGGTGCACCCCGCGAACCCGGCGCCAACACTGCCCAGGGTGTCCGCCCGGCCTTGCGCCAGCTCCTCGATGCCGTGGGAGAGGTGCCCGCGATGGTTCTGGGTCGGCGGAGCGATGTGCTGGCCGGCAACAGGATGGCGTTCCTGCTGTTCGCGGACTTCCCGGCGCTGCCGCCGGCGGAGCGTAACCTGACGCGCTGGACCATCCTGGACCCCGCGGCCCGGGAACTGTTCAGGGACTGGAAAACCGTGGCCGCGGAAGCGGCGGGCTCGCTCCGGCTGGACGTGGGACGGCACCCCAACGATGCGCAGGCCAACCATCTCGTAGGCGAACTGGCGGTCCACAGCGAGCACTTCCGGCAGTGGTGGGCCGGACACCGGGTGGCCACCAGGGCGGCCGGTACCGTCCGGCTGCACCATCCCGCGGTGGGGGACCTGGAACTGAACTTTGAAAACCTCGTCCTGCCCGAGGACCCCGACCAGACGCTGCGGGTGTACTCCGCCAGGCCTGGGTCGCCGTCGTCAGACGCGCTGGCCCTCCTCGGCAGCCTCGGAGCGGTGCCCGGGGTGGACCTGGACTGCGGGACCCCCGCTGTGGCCGACAAGGGCGAAAGGGATTGAGCAGATCGGACTGAGCAGGCCCGGCCCCCCGTTCGTTCTGTACATTCGTCCAGCGCGGTCGCTGCATTCTGGCCATGCGCCCATTGGCGGAGGGGCAGGCGTTTCCTAGGGTGGGAGTATCAGCTTTCTTTGCCCAGTTTTTATCACCAGGATGGTCTCAACGATGAAACGCATCGCACTGTTGAAGGAACGCCAGGCGTCCGCCGGCACTGCCTCCACCGCCACCGGTTCGCACTGCCCGGCTTCGGGCTTGTGGAGCCCTGACCTGGACCCGCACACGGTCCTGTCCTTCTTCGAAGGCCATGTATTTCCCGCGTTCGACGGCGTGCCTACAGTGTGGCGGCGGCGCAGCCCGGGAACGGCAAACTAAGGCGCACTTAAAGCANCGTCACAACGACGCTGGCTGCGGGCCGGTTGCTTGTATCTACTGCTCTTCCAGCCGGAAGCCGATCTTGATGGTGACCTGCCAGTCCGCGATCTTTCCGTCCTCCAGGTGGCCGCGGACCTCTTTCACCTCGAACCAGTCGAGGTTCCGGAGGGTCTGGGATGCCTTGGCAATGCCGTTGCGGACGGCGTCGTCCACGCCCTGGGTGGAGGTGCCGACAATTTCAGAAATGCTGTACGTGTGGTTGGACAACTTCGCTCCTCGTGATCATCGATGCTCCCGGTTGCGGGCCGTCCCTGAAGCCTAGTAGGACTCCGGGAGGGTTGAACAGAGGCGCCCGCAATTAGGCACGGAAGCAAAAACAGGCGGGGGAGCAGGCTATTTGGCCTCGAGCACCAGTTGCTTCAGGTCGTCCAGGGTTTGCTGCATGTGGGCGTCCATGGCCTCACGCGCCCTGCCGGCATCGCGGGATTTCAGGGCTTCGGCGATGTTTTCGTGATGGCCGATGGCGTGCTCCTGGATGACCGGGACGGCGGAGGTTTCAGTCCTTCGCTTCTCCAGCACCCGGTGCAGGGGTTCAAACAGAACTGACACGAAGACGTTCCCCGAGGCATGCAGGATGACGTCGTGGAAGGCAAGGTCCGCCTCCACGAAGGCCGCGACGTCGTTGATGCTGTGGGCGGCCTTCATTGCGGAAACGTAGTTGAAGAGCGCCGTGATGTCCTCCTCTGTGATCCGCCCGGCGGCAAGCTCGCAGGCGCCGGTTTCGAGCATGCGCCGGAGTTCGATCAGCTGGATGGAGGCATCGGCGTCGTTCTTGCCCTCGGATGCGGCGCGAAGCACGGCTTCCAGGGACGCCCAGCGGCTCAAGGGATTGACGAACGTTCCCCGGCCCCGCTCCACACTGAGGATGCGCTGGGCCTGCAGCGTCTTCATCGCCTCGCGGACCGTCATGCGGCTGACTTCGTGGCGGGCGCTTAGTTCGTGCTCGCCGGGGACAGTGGAGCCGGGCGGAAACTCGCCCTCAATGATGCGGTCCAGCAATTCGTCGGCCACTACGCCTACCAGTGACTTCCTTGCCATTGTGCCCCCGATTCCTGCCCCCGCGGCATCAGTGCGGCGGATATGTCAGACAAGTGTACTTGCGCGTCCCTATGCCGTGTGCCACACTAACATTCAAATGCAAGATGTCAGACATCTTACAGTTACCTTTATATCTGGATCCGGAAGCCCGGATCGCTACACAATGGAGTGCATCGTGACGTATGAAGCAGACGTGCTGGCCGACTATCCGGCGGACCTCGAGATCCCGGCCGGGCTGGTTTCCACCGCGCTGGCCGCTTCCAACGCTGCGGTTCCCCGCGTCCTGGTAGTCCTCGACGACGACCCCACCGGCACGCAGTCCGTGGCTGACCTGCCCGTGCTCACCCGGTGGGACGTCCAGGACTTCATGTGGGCCTTTGCCCAGGGCAAGCCCGCGGTGTACGTCCTGACCAACACCCGCAGCCTGGATCCGGCAGAAGCCGCAGCCCGCAATGAGGAAGTGGTCCGCAACGCGCTGGCCGCGGCAGGATCCCCGGAATCCGCCGGTTCCAGTCTTCGACTGGGTTTCGTCAGCCGCAGCGACTCCACCCTCCGCGGCCACTTCCCCCTGGAACCGGATACCATCGCCGCCACCGTTGCAGAGGTCAGCGGTGAAAAGACCGATGGCGTTGTCCTGGTCCCCGCCTTCCCCGACGCCGGCCGCCTCACCATTGGCGGCGTCCACTACATGCGAGGCACCGGCGACGCCGCAGGCACCCTGGTCCCCGTTTCCGAGACCGAGTTCGCCAAGGATGCCTCCTTCGGCTTCAGCACGTCCGTCATGGCCGACTACATCGCAGAAAAGTCGCAGGGCAGGTTCCCCGCGGACTCCGTGATCGTCCTGGACCTGAACATCATCCGCGCCGGCGCCTCCGCCCAGGACCCGGCCATCTCCGCCAAAGCCATCGCCGACGCCATCGAGCCGGCCACCGACTCCACTCCCATCGTGGCCGACATCGTCACCGAGAACGACTTCCGTGCCCTGGCCCTGGGCCTCGAAGAAGCCGAACGCCGCGGCAAGAAGCTCCTCTACCGCGTTGGCCCGCCGTTCGTCCGCGGCCGCGTCGGCCAGGAAATCCGCACCGCCCTCACCGCTGAAGAGGCCTACGCGGGCAACACCCCGTCGGAAGCCGGCGGACTGATCGTCGTGGGATCGCACGTTGGCCTCACCACGCGCCAGCTTAACGTCCTCACCGCGGAACACAGCTCCGCGCGGATCATCGAGATCCACGTCGAGAAGCTCCTCGGTACCGAAACCGACGCCAAGGCGCACCTGGACCAGACCGTGGACGCCGTCGTCGAGGCCCTCCACACCGGTGACGTCATCGTCCACACCAGCCGCCTCCTCATCAAGACCGATGACCCGGCCGAAAGCCTGCGGATCGCACGCACCGTCTCCGCCGCCGTCGTGGACGTGGTCAACCGGACCCTGAAAACCTTCCCCCCGCGGTTCGTCATCGCCAAGGGCGGCATCACCTCCTCGGACGTGGCAGCCCACGGCCTGGAAGTCCGGCACGCGATTGTCCGCGGACCCATGTTGCCCGGCATCGTCAGCCTTTGGGAACCGGTGGATGGCCCCGCCAAGGGCATCCCCTACATCGTCTTCGCCGGCAACGTGGGCGACGACGACTCCCTGGCCCAGGTCACCCGCAAGCTCAGCAGCACTTTCTAATCCCCACCGGCTCCACGGGCCGGCCCCGCCGGCGAGGGCCGAGCAAATTTCAAGGAGAAACACCATGACCAGCAACTACACCGTCACCGTCCTGGGCCTGGGCGCCATGGGCCTGCCCATGGCCACCCGCCTGGCCTCGCAGCTGACCGTCCACGGCTTCGACATCGCCGAACCCCGCCTGGAACTCGCCCGGGAAGCCGGGATTGCCACCTTCAGCACTGCCCGCGACGCCGCCAAGGGCGCCGACGCAGTCCTCCTGGCCGTCCGCAACGGTGAACAGCTCAACGACGTCCTCTTCGGCGAGAACGGCGTGGCCTCCGTCCTGGAGCCGGGTGCCGTCGTCATCCTCGGCAGCACCGTGGGAACGGACGCCATCCCCGCTACCGTGGCCAAGCTGGCCGAATACGGCGTGGACCTGGTGGACGCCCCCCTCTCCGGCGGACCCAAGCGCGCCGGCGAAGGCGACCTGCTGATCGTCGTCGGCGCTTCCCCGGAAGCCCGCGAGAAGGCCGCCCCCGCCCTGGACCTGCTCGCCTCCACCCTCACCGTGGTGGGCGACAACCCCGGCGACGGCCAGGCCCTGAAGACCGTCAACCAGCTCCTCTGCGGCGTCCACATCGCCGCCGCCGCGGAGGCCCTGGCCCTGGCGGACGCCCTGGGCCTCGACCAGGCCAAGACCCTCGCCGCCCTCGAGGCAGGCGCGGCAGGCTCCTTCATGCTCTCCAACCGCGGCCCCCGCATCCTCGAGGCCTACAACGAGGAAGGCGCCGAGGTCCTCTCCCGCCTGGACATCTTCGTCAAGGACATGGGCATCGTGGGGAAGGCCACCCGCGCCGCCGGCCTGGCAGCACCCGTTGCCGCCGCGGCCGAGCAGCTCTACCTGCTGGGCCAGGCCCAGGGCCTCGCCGCCGCCGATGACTCCGCGGTCATCAAGGTGGTCGCGCCTTCCAAGCGCACCAAGTAAGCGTCTTTACCCCAAACCGGTACGACGACGGCGGTCCCCCCTCCGCCGTCGTCGTACCTCCCAGCGTTGCCGGCGCAGTCCCGCAACGTTTCATCCCCACCCCACCATGCCCTGGTGCCGCCCTGCCCCGGGACCGGCACGTCAAAGGAGACATCCCCCTGTGAACAACCTGATGAGCCCGCTGATACAGCGGGCGGCCGATGCCCCGGCCATCAAGCCCGCCGTTGAGCTGGGCACGCCGGTACTCCTCACCATCGCAGCGGTGGGCATCGCCATCCTGCTGGTCATGATCATCCGCTTCAAGATCCAGGCCTTCGTGGCCCTGCTGACCGTCAGCATCCTGGTGGCCGTGGCAGCAACCATCCCGCTGCAGGACATCTTCACCGTGGTGTCCAGCGGCGTCGGAAGCACCATGGGCAAGGTTGCCATCCTGATCGCGCTCGGCGCCGTGCTGGGCCGCATGATCGAGGTGTCCGGCGGCGTCCAGTCCCTCGCAGACCACTTCACCCGCAAGCTCGGGGCCAAGCGTGTGGCCGTGGCACTGACTGCCGTCGGCTTCCTGGTTGCCATTCCCGTCTTCTTCGAAGTTGGCATCATCGTGCTGGTGCCCATCGTCTATGCCTTCGCCAAGATCGCCAAGGTCCACCCGGTCAAGTTCGGCCTGCCCATGGCCGGCATCATGCTCGCCATCCACGTGGCCGTTCCGCCGCACCCGGGCATCGTTGCCGGCGCCGGCGTGCTGGGCGCCGACATTGGGCTGATCGCCCTGATCTCCCTCCTCATCTGCATTCCGCTGGGCTTCCTGTCCTACTGGGTCGCATCCATCATGAACCGCAAGGACTACGAGCTGCTGCCCGCCGTCAAGACCCAGGTGGAGGAGTTCGGCTCCGACCAGCTGGTCAAGGTGGGCCACGACGGCCCCGGTGCCGCGGCCATCGCACCGCCCCGGCCGGGCCTGATCATCTTCCTGATCGCCACCCCGATCGTGCAGATCCTGCTCGGTACCGTTGGCACGCTCGTGATCCCCAAGAGTGACCCGCGGTACGGCCTCGCAGCCTTCATCGGCAACCCGTTCCTGGCCCTGCTGGTGGCCGTGGCGCTGTCCTTCTTCCTGCTGGCTGTCCGCCGCGGCTGGTCCTTCAAGGAGACCGGTGAAATCTTCGAAGGGTCATTGCCTCCCATCGCCTCCATCCTGATGGTGGTGGCCGCCGGCGGCGTGTTCGGCAACGTCCTGCAAGTTTCCGGCATCGGCGGGGCGCTCTCCAAGACCCTGGACACCCTCGGCGTGCCGCTGCTGCTGCTCGGGTTCATCATTTCGCTGGCCCTCCGTGCCGCCCAGGGTTCGGCCACCGTGGCCATCGTTACCACCACCGGCCTGCTGTCCGCAGCGGTCAGCGGCGGCGGCTACAGCCCAGCCCAGATCGCCGTCATCGTCATCGCCATCGGCTTTGGTGCCCTGGGCCTGTCGCACGTGACCGACGCCGGCTTCTGGGTTGTGGTGCGGTACTACGGCCTCACCGTCTCCGACGGCCTGAAGACCTGGACCGTCCTGACCACCATCCTGGGCCTCGCCGGCTTCGCACTGACCTTCGTGGCATGGATCCTGGTGGGAGGACTGGGCGCCTGATGGAAACCCGCCTGGACCACCTGGTCACTTCCGCCCTGCAGCAGGGTTCCGCCGTGCCGGCCTTCACCTGCTACGACTTCACCACCGCGCTGGCCGTGGTGGGTGCCGCAGAGGATTCCGGCAGGGGCGTGATCCTGCTGGTGGCACCCAGAACGGCCGCCACCGCGAACGGACTGCGGCTGATCTCGGCGCTGCGTGGACTGGCCGACGCAGCCACCGTCCCCGTCGCGGTGCAGCTTGACCACGCCTCCGACCTCAACGTCATGGCGGCAGCCGTCCAGGCAGGCGCGGATTCGGTCCTGGCCGACGGTTCCGCCCTCCCGTACGAGGACAACATCGCTTTGGTGCAGGCCGCCCGCGCGCTGCTGGGACCGGAAGTGGTCCTCGAGGCGGAACTCGGCGGCCTGGCAGGCGACGAGGACCGCGCGTTCTCCGCAGACCAGCCGGCCGGCCAGTCCGGCGTGGACGTGGCAGGGCTGACGGACTCGGCGCAGGTGGAGGACTTCGTGTCCCGCACCGGCGCCCAGCTTCTCGCCGTGGCTGTGGGCAACGTCCATGGCAAATACAAGGGCGAACCGCGGCTGCGCTGGGACGTGCTGCAGGACATCGCGGCGCGGATCCACGTTCCCCTGGTCCTGCACGGC
The DNA here is from genome assembly GCF_052046035.1 of Paenarthrobacter sp. 22069. Classification (NCBI taxonomy): domain Bacteria; kingdom Bacillati; phylum Actinomycetota; class Actinomycetes; order Micrococcales; family Micrococcaceae; genus Paenarthrobacter; species Paenarthrobacter sp. 22069. The sequence goes on from NZ_JBQEQF010000029.1 coordinate 15,143, forward strand.
GCCTCCGGAATCCCCGCCGAAGAGCTGGTCAAGGCCGCCGCCATGAACGTGGGCAAGGTCAACTTCAACACGGAACTGCGGACCGGCGTCCTGGCGACCCTCCAGGAGCAGCTCCCCGCGCACCGCTCCGACGGTGAAAACCTGCAAGGCCTGCTGGCCAGATGGAACGCGTCGGCGAAGGGTTTCGCCGCTGCCACCCTCCAAACGCTGGCACGGTAGCGGCACCGGGCGGCCGGAGGGGGCGCCCCCGAAGGGAGGCTAGGATCAAGCAATGATCCTGGCCTCCCTTCTTTTTGCCTTCCTCGCCGCCGCGCTGCATGTCTTCATTTTCACCCATGGAGTCGCTTACCTGGACCCGGCCCGCCACGTGGAAGCGCTTTGGCGTTGCCTCCCAAGCGGATGCCGAGACCACCAGGCCGCTCGCGTACAACCAGGGCTTCTACAACCTCTTCCTGGCCATCGGCGCCTTCATCGGTGTGGGGCTCGTGGCCCTCGGCGGTGTGGGCGCGTGGCAGGATGTGGCAGGCTGGACGCTCATTTTCAGCTGCTGCGGTTCCATGCTGCTGGCCGCCGCGGTCCTGGCCTTCACCGGGCGAAAGTACCTGCGGGCCGCCGTAACGCAGGGCACCACGCCGCTGCTCGCCGTCGTGCTGGGACTGCTGGCAGTGCTGCAGTAGGGGCAGAAGGGGCGTTTAGTCCTTAAAACAGCGGGAGCCCGGGGGCACAATGGTGCTGTGGACAACGCCAGGCGGTTATAGGTCCACCCATGCCGGGCACCAGCGGGCGGGGAACAGGAACCGGGGCGGACACGGCAGGCCGTGATCCGGTCATCGACCTTGTCCGCTTCATCTGCCTGGTTTTGGTGGTGGTGGGCCACTCGATGATGGTCAGCCCGGTCCTGCACCCTGACGGGACCGTGACAACGGAGAACACCCTCGCCCTGCAGGGCTGGTTTGAACCCGTCATCTGGATCTTCATGGTGATGCCGCTGTTCTTCGTCACCGGCGGCATCACCGGCCTGCAGTCCTGGCGACGGCTCAAGGCGGGCGGCGGGACAGCCGCCCAGTTCATCAGGGCGCGCCTCCTGCGCCTGGTCCGTCCGGCCACGGCCCTGCTGGCGGCGATGGTGGTGGGCCTCTCCGTGGCAGCCCTGCTGGGCGTGGACCCGCAGGTGGTCCAGCTCCTCGCCGCCGGGGCCGGCATGCCGCTGTGGTTCCTCGCGGCCTACCTCGCGGCGCAATTGAACATCCCCGTCCTGGCGGCGCTCCATGGGCGCGCTCCCTGGTTGGTCCTGGGCGTGCTCACGGCTCTGGTGGTTGGGGTGGACTGCCTGCGGGGTGCCCTGCCGGACCTCGCCAACGTCAACCTGGTGTTCGTGTGGTGCGCAGTGCAGCAACTGGGTTTCCTGGCCGCAGACGGCTACTTTTCCCGCATCACCCGTTCCAGCCTGCTGGGCATCGCCGTGGCGGCCAACCTGCTGCTGGGGCTTGTGACCGGGCTGGGCCTGTACCGGGGAAACATGCTGGTAAATCTCAATCCGCCCAACCTGACGCTGGTGATCCTGGGCGTTGCCCAGTTGGCGGTCATGGAACTGGCGCGGCCGGTCCTGGCTCCGCTCGCCGGGATCCAGTGGATCGACCGGCTCCTGGCCCTTGCCGGTGCCCGGTCCCTGACGGTGTACCTGTGGCACCTGCCCCTGCTGGGCGCCATGTCCGGGCTGCTGCTTCTGGCCCCGCTGCCCAAGCCTGGATCCGGCACTGCTGAATGGTGGTGGTCACGGCCCCTTGTCGTCCTTGCGCTGGTCCTCCTGCTGCTGCCGGTGGCCGCAGCCTTTGGCAGGCTGGAGGAACGGACGACGGCGATGCGCGCCGCCCGCTGCCGGCCCGCCGTGGCTGGGGCCGCCGTCGTAGTGGTCTTCATCCCCGTGGCGGACGCCGCACTGAACGGGCTGTCGCTGGGACTGCTGGCAGCCGGCACCGCCTGTTTCTCGGTGGCAGTCCTTTTGCTTTCCGGCCTGCCGCTGCGGGCGCGCAGGAAGAGGGGGAGAAAGGGCATTGCCAGCGGGGTGAAGTAGTGCCAGTGTCGAACCATGACCGAGAACACCACCTCCGCGGAAGACAGATTCACCGCCAATGTTTCGTTGCGGCGCAATGACGCGGAGCACCGGTACGAACTACTGGTGGACGGCAGGCTGGCTGTGCAGGCCTTCTTCCATGACCTTCCCGGGCACATCGACTTCACTCACACGGAAACGGACCAGGATTTTGAGGGCCAGGGGCTGGGCAAAGTCCTTGCGCACTTTGCCCTGGATGACGTGGTGGCCACGGGCAAGCGGATCATCCCGCACTGCCCATTCATCTCCAGCTACCTGCGCAAGCACGAAGGGTACGGCCAGTTCGTCGACTGGCCCCAGAACTGAACGGCGCCCGGACTGACTGGCGCCCGGGCTGGCCGGCGTCGGCTGAGCGCGCTGCCGGGCAATGATCAAGGAGTTCAGCTGGCCAGGGCCTGATCGGTCACGGGCACGGCGGTGCCGGGATCGTCGATGGTGAAGCCGCAGGCGCAGCGGTAAGTGACCACGCTCTCCGGAACGGATCCGGGCCGCAGCTCAACTACGGAGTTCCCGTCAACGTACACAGGCTGCCGCACCGGCAGTTCGCCGTGGTCGACGCGCTGCATTGGCGTGCGGCAATGCATGCGGGAGTTCAGGGTCAACAGCAACCCTGCATCCACGGGTACGGTGGCGGTCAAGAGCTTCGCAGCTTCCTCGGTGCGCTCCCCAAACGCCGTCAGCTGGTCTTCCATTGCGGTGGTCATTATGTTCATCCTTGGGCTTCTTTCACGGAGCCGCCAACGCTGGCAACCCCGCCGCGAACTGCTTGCGGAGGTTCATGTACCCCGTAAGCTAAGCACGCTTACTAATTACTGCACAAATCGAGGCCGGCTGCATGCGGGCGTCGAGGTCGCCCGCATGTGTCGCCCGGGTCAGCCGCGCCGGCGTTGCCAGCGCCAGGCATGCCAGAGCAGCAGGATAACCACCGTGGCAATGCCGATGAGCACCAGTTGCGGGGCAAAGGTGAAGATTATGAAGGCGACGGAGAATCCGTCGCGCATGGGCGCCATGGCGATGGGCCCTTGGGTGAGTGCCGCCACCCCGCCTACCATCAGCCCCGCAGCCAATAGCCACAACACCACAATGAACGGGTTTGGCGCCGCCCAAGGCCTTGCCGCCGCAGGCTCCGGGTCTTCACGTTCGGGCGGCACGGGATTTCCGTCCCGGTCCACCTCGCGGAATCCGACCATTCCGGACGGTTGCTGGTCCATGCTTCCCCCTTTTGCCCCGGCAGCCTGATGTGCCTGCGACTCCATCAGCCTAGCCTTCAGGGATCCGTTTGGATAATTACGGCATAAAAGTTTGATTAAAAGGGTCACCTAAGTAAGGCTGTCCTTACTAACGATCCGAGTAAAGGAAAAACCGTGCCGTTGATGACCCGCCCCGACCACACCAGCCACCCACCGCAGCGGCCCGGAGGTCACCCGCAGCGCGCACTGCAACAGCAGGAACGCCGGGTGGGAAAACATTTCGCTGACGAAATCGGACTGGCGCTGGCTGCCGGAAACCACCTGCTCAACACCCGCAACTCGGCCCGGTACGTCGCGCAGGTGCTGCAGGGTGTCACCGCTGTGGCCACCAGGCTTGAGCGAACCACCGGGCCGTTCACCGGCGTCGAACCGGCGGCGCTACAGGCCCGCGTGGCCGCCGTGGACCTCGACAGCCCGCTGCCGGACACGGCAGCAGCGCTGCAGGAACTCGAGGAGGTGTACCTGCGTGACGCCGTCTACTTCCATGACGCCCGGTACGCCGCCCACCTCAACTGTCCCGTGGTGATCCCCGCACTGGTCGGCGAAGCCATCCTGTCTGCCGTGAACTCGTCACTGGATACCTGGGACCAGAGCGCAGGCGCCACCATGATCGAGCGGCGCCTCATCGATTGGGCAGCAGAGCGCCTGCACCTGGGTGACACCGCGGACGGCATCTTCACCTCCGGGGGCAGCCAGTCCAACCTGCAGGCGCTGCTCGTGGCCCGCAACCGTGCCGTGGCGGGGCTTCGCCGGGACCCCGCCCGCGCCGGACTCCGCCTTCCGGCCCTGCTGGACACCCTGCGGATCTTCACCTCCGCGGACAGCCACTTCAGCATCCGGAAGTCAGCCTCCATGCTGGGCCTCGGCCTCGATGCGGTCATCAGCATTCCCTGCACCGCTGACCACAGGACGGACCCGGCGGCCCTCGCCGACGCCATGGCGGAAGCACAGGCAGCCGGCCTGACCGCCATGGCCGTGGTGGCGACCGCCGGGACCACGGACTTCGGTGCGGTGGACCCGCTGGCAGACCTGGCCGGTCTCGCCAAGGCTTACCGCGCCTGGTTCCACGTCGACGCCGCCTATGGTGGTGGGCTCATGGTTTCAGGCTGCTACCGGCACCTGCTGGACGGCATCGCCCTGGCCGACTCCGTCACCGTGGACTTCCACAAGACCTTCTTCCAGCCGGTCAGCTCAAGCGCCCTCCTGGTCCGCGAGGCCGCAATGCTGCGGCATGTCACCCACTACGCCGACTACCTCAACCATGAAAGCGCCGCGCTGGCCGGGATCCCCAACCAGGTGGACAAGAGCATCCAGACCACCCGCCGGTTCGACGCCCTCAAGCTCTGGCTCACCCTGCGGATCATGGGCGCAGACGCCGTTGGAGCCCTGTTCGACGAGGCCATCGACCTTACGGCCCGGGTGGGTTCCCTCCTCGAGGCCGACGACGACTTCGAGCTCGCCGCACCGCCGCAGCTCAGCACCCTGGTGTTCCGGTACCGCCCTGCCGTGCAGGACGGCGTCCGCCTGTCCCAGGACGCCGCCGACGCGCTGAACCCCGCCATCCGGGCGGCGGTCTTCGCCTCCGGCAAGGCGGTGGTGGCCGGGACAAAGGTCGGCGGGCGCCACTACCTGAAGTTCACCCTCCTCAACGCCGAGGCAGCGCTCGAGGACATCGCCGGGATCATTGGCCTCCTCCGCACCACCGGGGCCGGACTCCTGAAGGCCACCGCAGCATGAGCACCCCGGACAACTGCAGGATCTACGACTTCGCCGCAGCCGGCGTCGGGCCCTTCAACCTGGGCCTGGCCGCCCTCACCGGGCCTGTGGAAGGGGTGGAGGGCATTTTCCTGGAGCAGCGCGCGTGCTTTGACTGGCACCCGGGGATGATGCTTGAGCCCGCACACCTGCAGGTGCCCTTCATGGCCGACCTCGTGACCATGGCGGACCCCACCTCGCCGTATTCATTCCTGAACTTCCTCAAGCAGACCGGACGGCTGTACCGCTTCTACATCCGGGAGAACCTCTACCCCCTGCGCGCCGAGTACAACCAGTACTGCCAGTGGGTGGCCGGCCAGCTGCCGACCGTGCGGTTCGGCACCACCGTGCTGGACGTCCGGTACGACGACGGCGTGTACCGGCTCAGCGTGGACGGCCCGGCGGGGCAGGAGGTACTCCGGGCCCGGCGGCTCGTGCTCGGAACGGGCACCTCGCCCCACATCCCGGACGCCGGCGCGGACATCGCCGCTGCGGCGGAGGCAGGACGCGGGGGAATGGCCTTCCACAATGGCGACTACCTGGCCCGGAAAGCCGAGCTCCAGCGGCAGCGCAGCATCACCATTGTGGGCAGCGGCCAGAGTGCGGCCGAGATCTATTACGAGCTCCTGCAGGAAGCAGACGTGCACGGCTACCAGTTGAACTGGGTGACCCGTTCCGGCCGGTTCTTCCCGCTGGAGTACACCAAGCTGACCCTTGAGATGACCTCGCCCGAGTACGTGGACTACTTCCATGCACTGCCGCAGGACCGGCGGGACCACCTCAACAAGACGCAGAAGAACCTCTACAAGGGGATCAACTCGGACCTGATCGATGCGATTTACGACCTGCTTTACGCCAAGAGCCTCTCCGGCATGGTCAACAGCCGGCTGCTCACCCACTCCACCCTCACCGGAGCGCAGTGGGATCCGTCCACCGGCACCCACGCGCTGGAGCTGCACCATGACGAACAGGGCACCTCCTACACGTTGGACAGCGAAGCCGTGGTGTTCGCCACCGGTTACGGCTACCGGGAGCCCGCGTTCCTGGCCGGCGTGCAGGACCGGATTGCCCGTGACAGCGCCGGGCGCTTCGCCGTGGACCGGAACTACAGCACCGGTGTGGTTCCCGGCGAGATCTTCGTCCAGAACGCCGAACTGCACACCCACGGGTTCGCCACCCCGGACCTGGGGATGGGCGCCTACCGCAACGCCTGCATCCTCCGTGAGATCACCGGCCGCGAGGTGTACCCCGTGGAGCGCAGCATCGCCTTCCAGCAGTTCGGGGCCCCGGCCGGCATTTCCCAAGAGGTCCCGGCATGAGGTTCACGTTCCACTGCCTGGACGCGCACGCCGACGCCCTGCTGCTGCACGGCTGGGTGACCCAGCCGTACGCCGTGTTCTGGGGGATGCTCTCCGCCAGTGTGGCTGACGTGGTGGAGGAGTACGCCGCGATCCAGTCAAGCGGCCACCACCACGCACTCCTGGGGCTCGACGGCGGAGTGCCCGCCTTCCTGATGGAGGAGTACCTTCCCGCCTCCTCGCCATTGGCGGCCGTCTACACCGTCCAGCCCGGTGACGTGGGGATGCACCTGCTGGTGGGCCCGCCGTCGTCCGGACCGGAGCCCGGCTACACCACCGCCGTCATGGACGCCGTCCTTGCCCGGCTGTTCTCCCTGCCGGACGTGGAACGCGTGGTGGTGGAACCGGATGTCAGGAACACCAGGATCCATGCGCTCAACGAACGGCTTGGTTTCCAGCCTGCCGGGGTGGTGGCGCTGCCGGACAAGAAAGCACTGCTGAGCTTCTGCACCCGCTCCGGCTACCTGGCCGCCCGGGCAGCCCTCCTGCCCGCACGCCCACTCCCAACAATTCCCAACAGCAGCCCCGAAGGAGCACTGTGACCATCCACCTCGACCACCGACCCACCGCTGCCGCAGCTCAAGCCACGGCCCCTGGGGCCGCCGTTTCCCACCTGACACCTGCCCGCTGGGACGCAGCCAACCGGCACCTGCTCCGCAAGGCCCTCGCCGAGTTCTCCCACGAGCGGATCCTCGCTCCCGAACGCGTGTCCGCCGCAGCCGATGCCGGCAGCTACCGTCTGGCCAGCGATGACGGTTCACACGAATACCGGTTCGCGGCCAGGATCCTCGAACTCGACCACTGGTCCATTGATGCCGCGTCCATCCGGCACCTCCATAACGGCACCGAAGCGCCCCTGGATGTCCTGGAGTTCATCACGGTGTTCCACACGACGCTGGGTGTCACCCTGCAGATGCTCCCGGTCTACCTCGAAGAAATCAGCAGCACGCTGGCCAGCCACGCGTACAAGCAGGGGGGCCGCCGGCCGTCGGCAGCCGAACTCGCGGCTGGTGTGACCGGCGGCCGGGACATTGCCGCCGATTTCCAGGCCGTCGAGCGGAGCATGACTGAGGGGCATCCCTGTTTCGTAGCGAACAACGGCCGCCTGGGTTTCGGCATCGGCGACTACCACGCCTTTGCCCCGGAAACAGGCGCACCCGTGCAGCTGCAATGGATCGCGGTGCAGCGGTCCCATGCTGTATTCACGGCGAGCGCCGGGCTGGACTACCGCGCGCACCTGGACGCCGAGCTGGGCCCGCTTGCCGGAAACTTCGCCAAGGAACTGCAGCTGATGGGCCTGGACCCGGACCATTACTTCTTCATGCCCGTCCATCCGTGGCAGTGGGAGAACAAGCTGGCCGTGACTTTCGCGGCAGAAATCGCCCGGCAGCGCATCGTCCACCTGGGCGCCGGGAAGGACAGCTACCAGGCACAGCAGTCGATCCGCACGTTCTTCAACACCAACCACCCGTCCCGCAACTACGTCAAGACCGCCATGTCCGTGCTGAACATGGGCTTCATGCGGGGCCTGTCCCCGCAATACATGAAGGCCACCCCGGCCATCAACGACTGGCTGCGGGGCCTCATCGAAGCCGACGGCACGCTCAGCCGGCGGGGCTTTACCATGATCGGCGAGGTGGCGGCGATCGGGTACCACAACGGGTATTACGAGGCCGGCTCGGCCAGCGCGTCGTCCTACCGGAAGATGCTGTCCGCGCTGTGGCGGGAAAGTCCGCTGCCGCTTTTGCAGGACGGGCAGCAGCTGGCCACCATGGCCTCGCTGCTGCACGTGGACGCCGCGGGCAAGCCAATGGCGTCAGCCCTCATCGAGCGGTCCGGCCTGGCCGCCGGGGCCTGGCTTCGCCGCTACTTCGAGGCCTACCTGGTCCCGCTGGTGCACTGCCTCTTCCGGTACGGGCTGGCGTTCATGCCGCACGGCGAGAACGTGATCCTGGTGCTGGAGGACGGCGTGCCCGCCAGGGCCATCATGAAGGACATCGCCGAGGAGATCGTGGTGATGGGCGACCAGCTGGACCTTCCGGAAGAAGTGGCCCGCATCAAGGCCGACATACCCGATGGCGAAAAGTTGCTGGCAATCTTCACCGACGTCTTCGACTGCATCTTCCGTTTCCTCAGTGCGCTGCTGGACGAGGACGGCGTCCTTCCGCAGGAGGAGTTCTGGCGGACGGCGGCCGCCGCCATCAGGGACTACCAGGCGCACCATCCGGAGCTCGCGGCCGAGTTCGCCAGGTATGACCTTTTCGCTCCGGATTTCGCGTTGTCCTGCTTAAACCGGCTGCAGCTCCGCAACAACCAGCACATGCTGGACCTGGCGGATCCCTCCGGCGGACTGCAGATGGCCGGGCGGCTGGCAAACCCGCTGGCAAGGTTCGCGGACGGAGACGCCCGGCCGTGACTAGGCTGGCAGCATGACGCCAACAACCTCCCGAACCACCGCATTGGTCACCGGTGCCAGCGCCGGACTGGGCCACGAATTCGCCAGGCAGCTCGCCGCCCAGGGGAATGACCTGGTACTGGTGGCGCGCAACGCGGCCCGACTGGCCGAAACAGCGGAGGACCTGCGCCGGCGCTACGGAATCACGGCGGAGGTGCTTCCCGCCGACCTGACGGACGAGGATGACGTCGCCGCCGTCGTCGAACGCCTTGAGGACAGCACGCGGCCGGTGGGCATCCTGGTCAACAACGCGGGGATCGGACTGCTGCACAACTTCGAGGAAAACCATGCATCCGACGAGAAGAAGCACCTGCGGCTGCACGCCGAAACCTCGATGGTGCTCACCCACGCGGCGCTGAAGGGCATGCTGGAGCGGGGCGGGGGCAGGATCATCAATGTGGCCAGCGTGGCCGCGTTCCTGCCCCGCGGCACGTATTCGGCGGCGAAGGCCTGGCTGGTGAGCTTCAGCCGCTGGGCGAACCTGGCCTACCGCAAGCGCGGCATCAAGGTCACGGCCGTCTGCCCGGGCTTCACTCATACCGAGTTCCACGACCGGATGGGGATGGACAAATCGGTGGCCCCGTCCTGGACGTGGCTGCGGGCGGACCGGGTGGTCCGGGAGGGCTTGGCGGACAACGAGCGCGGCAAGGCTGTGTCCATCCCGTCCAAGCGGTACAAGGTGGTTGCGGCGCTGGCCAAGGTGGCGCCGACGCGGCTAATGGCCGGGCCTGCGCGGAAACCGAAATAGGGCCGGGCGCACGGCCGGCAGTCCAGGGAAGCCGGTCCGGCGGCGTGAACCGGGCCGGCGGACAGCCACCACCACCAGGATGCCCATCAGCGCACCCACCAGCGTTTCCACTGCCCGATCGAGGATCAGGATGCGTGGTTCCGCCGGTGAGGCTAGCTGGGTCATGAGCAGGATAACCGGCGTAAACCAGACCATCGCCAGCCCATAATGCCTGGTCATGAACAGCTCGGTGGCGAATTGGAAGAGGACCACCAGCAGGGCCAGCACCTGCGCCTGGTGCACGGGCTCCTGGAATGCGGGGTAGAGCGCAGCCAGGGTCCAGGGCCCTGGGAGGAGCACGACGGCGGTCACCGCCAGGCCCAGGAACGTCCCCACAATGCGGTGGACACCCCGCCGGACGCTGCTGGGCAGGTCTGCTCCGGCGAGCGGTACCGCAGCCGCCGCCATGGCCCAGTGCGGGTGGCCGCTGCCGCTGGCCACGCCCACGGTCCCGGCAGCGGCAACGGCCAGGACGTAGCGGGCGGCATGCAGCGCGAGTTCGCGGGTCCCCGCTGCAGAACGGGGCGGCACGGTCCGGGTTGCCCCTGGTTCCCACGTCCTCCGGCGCATCCAGCCACTGAACCCGATGGCGATGGAAAACAGGGCGGAACCGCAGGCGATGAGCATGGCGGCGTACCAGGGGACCTGGGCCGGAACAGAGGCGCACGCGCCGAGTGCGAGAATGCCAAAGAACGGACCGTTGGGCTTCAGCCGTACCCGGTCCGAGTACACGGAACCCACACCCGCCAGGGTGGCTTCCACGGCCACCAGCCACCAGGAGTGGATGTGGTTGACGGACAGCGCCACCCCCACGGCAACTCCGGTGAGCAGCACAAGTGCGGCCTGGGCCTGGTGGCGCAGCCGCAGCTGGTGTGGTTCCGAGCGGCCGTACATGCCCGTCAGGGCACCGAAGACGGCATAGATGATGAGGTCGGTGCGGCCGGCGGCCAGCAGCAGCAGGGAGGGGACGGCGACGCTCAGTGCCACACGCAGCGCCGCCAGGTGGTCGTTGTTGGCCGGTTCCAACCGATGGAGCGCGCGAACCTGCTCCCTCACGCGCTTCATGTACCAGCCTGTCCTGTTGTGGTTCTCCTGCCGCGGCCCACGGCCTCTGGGAAAGTATCACCGGCTCCGCGGCAGAGTCACATGCGGCAGTCATAAGAGGTCATCCGCCGGCAACGCGAAGGCCCGTCCTGCATGCTTCCCCCAAGGAAGCACACGGAACGGGCCTGCGAGCGTGGGCTACAAGGGTGCCCGGGCGGCCGGAGCTATGCCCCTGCCGGAACTTCGCGGTGGGCCAGGGAATCCGCGCCGTCAAGGCTCTCGAACGGCAGTTCATCCAGGTTGATCAGCGGGTTTTCGTCCTGGGTTGCCACCAGTTCCTTGGCTTCAGCGTGGCTGTCAACGCTGGGCATGGAGCCGGGGAGCGGGCGGTTGGCCGATTCCTTCAGGAAGTAGATCGCCACAGCGCCCGCCAGGGAAGTTGCCATCAGGTAATAGGCAGGCATCATGTCGTTGCCGGTGGCACTGATCAGTGCCGCCACGATGAACGGGGTGGTGCCGCCGAAGATGGCCACGGCGAAGTTATAGGCAATGCCCATGGCGCCATAGCGGCTGGATGTGGGGAACTGGGCCGGCAGCGCCGAAGCCAGGTTGGCCACGTAGAAGGTGACGGGGAAGGCAACCAGTGCCAGCCCGGCCACCGTGGACCAGATCTGTCCGATGCCGATCAGCATGAAGGCCGGGATGGCCAGCACGATGGTGCTGATGGCGCCGATCCACAGGACGGGCCGGCGGCCGATGCGGTCGGAGAGCTTGCCGGTGAGGGGAATGCACAACGACATCACCACGAGGACCGGAATGGTCAGCAGCGTGCCGTGTACCTCGTCATAGCCCTTGGACTCGGTGAGGTAGGTGGGCATGTACGACGTCAGGGCGTAACCGGCGGTGTTGGCGGCAGCCACCACAACCATGGCCACGATGATCGGACGCCAGTAGGCCTTGAGGATGCCCAGGGGTCCCTTGGTCGTCGCGACGTCTCCCGCGGAGGCGTTCTTGGCGTTCTCTTCCTGGGCGTCAAGGGTGGCCTGGAACTGCGGCGATTCCTCGATCTTGCTCCGGAAGTAAACGGCGATCAGACCCAGCGGCCCGGCAACGAGGAATGGGATGCGCCATCCCCAGTCCTCCATGGTGTCCTGGCCAAGGGTCAGTTGCAGGACGGACACCAGGGCGGCACCGATGGCGAAGCCCAGGTAGCTGCCCAGGTCCAGGAAGCTCGCGAAGAAGCCGCGGCGTTTGTCGGCGGCGTACTCGCTGACAAAGGTGGTGGCGCCGGCGTACTCACCGCCGGTGGAGAAGCCCTGGATGACCTTGAGGAGCACCAGGAGCGCTGCAGCCCAGAGCCCGATCTGGGCGTAGCCGGGCAGGAGGCCGACGGCGAAGGTGCTGGCCGCCATGATCATCAGCGTGGCCGCCAGGATCTTCTGGCGTCCCATTTTGTCGCCCAGCCAGCCGAAGATCACGCCGCCCAGGGGACGTGCGATGAAGGTGGCGGCGAACGTTCCCAGCAGGAACAGCGTCTGCGTGGTGGGATCGGATTCGGGAAGGAACACCGGGCCCATGGTGGTGATGAGGTAGCCGAAGACGCCTACGTCGTACCATTCCATGGTGTTGCCCACGATGGTTCCGCCCAGTGCCTTTTTGAGCATCGGCTGGTCAACGACGTTGACATCTGATTCCTTGAGCCGGCGGCGTGGCAGCAGCCGTGGCTTCTTGGCAGCCGCGGGGGCTGCAGGGTCGGTTCCGCGGGCGTTCCTGGCGCCTGCTGAAGAGTCGGTCATGCTTCGGTCTGTGGGCATTTGGGCAACTCCTGTGGAGGTCATTTGCTTGCGACTTGTAGCTGCCCCGCTCTGGGCAGGCCTTCAATTTTACGGGATTCCCCTAGCCCCGGGGCAGTTTGATGGCGTAGCATCCTCCCTTTTGGGCGCGATATGGGGCAGGTTCCGAAATTCTTTACCCCGGCTTTTCCCGCGTTGTCACTGGGAAGCAGGCTGATGAGCGGTGCCGTTACCAAAAATTTTCCTAATTGCTCCGTTTCAAGCCGCTTTCCGCGGGAAACCGGCCGCAAAAAGTGACCGCGGCCACGTTCCCGAGGGGGTTCCCAGCAGCCTCGGACGTGCCTATGGTAGAGCGATGAACACACTTCTTTCCGGGCAGTAGTCCGCGCGCCCGGGCGCTTTCGTTGGGATTCGTTTCAAGGAAGAACGAAGGAAAGAAGGGAAGAACCACATGCGTGAAGAGTCCAACCAGTCCCACATCAAGCCTGAGGTGGCGGACCACCTTACGGCGGCCATGGATGCCCCGGCGGCACCGGGTCCCGCGGCAACCGGTGCCGTCCCCATTGCACAGCAAAGCGGATGGCCGGACGGCTACGGAAAGAGGCGGCATCCAAAGGACGATGCCGGGATCCATGGGCGGATGGGCCACGAAGCCGCCGTGACGGCTGTCCACCGCACCGGCCGGCCGCAGATGCCGCACTCCTCGTAGGTGGCGGCGGGCGCACGGATCCAGCATGGCGACGCGCGCTGTCCATATCGACACGGAGATTACCTGGCGCCCCCCGAAATGTGGCGGCCGCCAGGTAATCTCCGCTTCGCGGACCCGCAAGCTCGTCGAAGAGCGTGCGCCCCGCCCGGCTTACCCTTCCCGGACCACGTCCGACGGGTCCTTATCCACCCGCCAGCCGCGCCACCGCGGATGCCGCAGCCTTCCCGGGCCGGTCCACTCGCTGTAGGTCACCTCGCCCACCAGCTCGGGCGCTACCCAGTGGGCGTCCGCGGCGTCCGGGCGCGGGACCTCATGGAAGGGCGAGGTCTTCCGGCCGAGCCGCTCCACCGTCTGCCGCAGTTCCTCGAGCTCACGGGTGCTGAAACCAGAGCCAACCCGGCCCACGTACCGCAGCTTGCCGCCGTCGGGGATCCCCACCAGCAGTGAACCCACGGTCTCCTGGCGGCCCCCTTTGCCGGGACGCCAGCCGCCCACCACCACTTCCTGGGTCTGCTCGGTCTTGAGTTTGATCCAGGTGCGGGTCCGCTGGCCACTGACATAGCGGCTGTCCGTCCTCTTGGCCATCACCCCTTCAAGACCCAGTTCCTGTGCGCTCTCCAGGAGGAGGTCCACGGGCTCGTCCAGCACCAGGGAGAGGTCCACGGGGCAGTCGGAGGGGCGGAAGAACTTTTCGAGCCTGCGGCGCCGCTGGCTGAGCGGCAGGCGCCGGAGGTCCGTTCCGTCGAAGAGGAGGTCGAACAGCATCAGCTGGACCGGGATGGCGGCGCGGGCTCTGGCGACGTCAGCGGCGCGGGTCAGCTTCATCCGGCCCTGTAGGAGGCCAAAGTCGGGCTTCCCACCTGGCCCGACGGCGATAATCTCACCGTCCGCCACGAAGGGCTGTTCGGGCCAGCACGCCCTGTTGGTGAACTCGGGGTAGGTCCTGGTGACGTCGTTGCCGTTGCGGCTGAAGATCCTGACCTGGTCCGCGTCGGCCACAAGGATGGCCCGTACACCGTCCCATTTGAGTTCGTACTGCCATTTACTGCCCTGCAGGTCCCCGGTGGTCCCGGAGGTTGCCATCATTGGCCGGTACTCCAAGGGGTCCGCGGACGTGTCCGGTGCGGGTTCGGCACTGCTGGGCTGATTCGGATCCGGCCCTGTTTCCCCTTCGCCGGCGCCCTGTGAAGGTGCCTTCGGCGCCGGTGCCGCCTGCCGTCGTCGTCCGCCTGCATGTTCCTGGTTCATCAGGTGGATCAGCCACTGGTTCCCCGCGTCCTTGCCGGTACCGCGCCCGGTATGGATCAGCGCGACCTTCCTGGTGCCGCTCAGCCCACCGCCCTCGGACCCGGCCAGCGTGACGATGACTTCTTTGCCGTTGATCCATTTATGCAGCTCATAGGTGCCGGTATCCCAGATGGTCATCTCACCGGCCCCGTACTGGCCTTCGGGAATGGTGCCGTGGAAGGTGAGGTAGTCCATGGGGTGGTCCTCGGTCTGGACTGCCAGGTGGTTTTTCTCTCCCGACTCCGGTACTCCCTTGGGCAGGGCCCAGGACACCAGGACCCCTTCGTGTTCCAAACGGAGGTCCCAGTGCAGCCGGCTGGCGTGGTGCTCCTGAATGACAAAGCTGTTGCCCCCAGCGGGTATGCCCGCGAATGGTTCGGGCGTTTCCTTGGGGTCGCGCATGGAGCGGTACTTGCCCAGCCGGGGGTCACCGTCGTGCGTTTCCTCCTGGGCCGCGGTGCTGCCCGCAGCACCCGCCGCAGCATTGACGACGGCGGCGAACGGGTCTTTGCCGTCCCGCACCCGCTGCAGGACCTCCTGGTAAGCCAGGTGCTTCAGTTTGGGCGACTCGATTTCCCGCCAGGTCCGTGGCGCGGCCACCATGGGTGTGGGCCGGCCGCGGAGCGAGTAGGGGACGACCGTGGTTTTTGCCGCATTGTTCTGGCTCCAGTCCACCAGCACCTTGCCCTTGCGCAGCGACTTCTTCATGTCGCTGACCGCGAGGTCCGGATGGTCGGCTTCCAGCGCGCGGGCCAGTTCCCGCGCGAAAGCGGAGATCTGCTCTGAAGTCTGGGTCCCGTCCAGGGCTGCGTAGAGGTGGATTCCCTTGCTCCCGCTGGTGACCGGGACCGGGTCCAGGCCCACGTCCTGCAGGATGGCCCGCGCCAGCAGGGCCACTTCGCGGCATTCACGCAGCCCGGCACCCTCGCCCGGATCGAGGTCCAGTACCAGCCGGTCGGGGTTCAACTGGTGGCCGTGGGAGTCCACCCGCCACTGCGGCACATGGACTTCCAGTGAGTTGATCTGGCCGAACCAGGTCAGCGTGGCCGCGTCATTGACCATGGGGTAGTGGATGGTGCGGTCCTTGTGCGTTATGGCAGCCCGGGGGAGCCACCCGGGTGCGGAGTCTTCCAGGTCCTTCTGGAAGAACACCTCGCCGGGCTTGTCCGCCGTCCCCACCCCGTTGACCCACCGCTTCCGCGTGGCCGGGCGGTTGGCCGCCGCCGGGATCAGCACATGGGCCACAGCGGCGTAGTAGGCCAGCACGTCCGCCTTGGTGGTGCCGGTCTCCGGATAGATGATTTTGTCCAGGTTGGTCAGCGTCAGTTCCCGTCCCGCAACCCGGACACGTTCCTTACTCCCGGCCACGGGTCTTCACCTCCGGCCCGCTCTGATGTTGACTGTAGGAATGAGAGCCATCTGGAAAGGTGCCATCGCGTTCGGGCTGGTCAACGTGCCTGTGAAGGTCTACAGCGCCACTGAGGATCATGACATCAGTCTGCACCAGGTTCACAATGCCGACGGCGGCCGGATCCGCTACCAGCGCCGGTGCGAGGTGTGCGGCGAGGTGGTGGATTACTCCGACATCGAGAAGGCCTTCGAGGAGGACGGCCGGACGGTGGTCCTGTCCAAGGATGAGCTCAAGTCCATCCCCGCGGAGAACAGCCACGAGATCGAAGTGGTGCAGTTCGTTCCGTCCGAGCAGCTTGAACCCATGATGTTCGAGAAAAGCTACTACCTGGAGCCGGATTCGAAGTCACCCAAGGCCTACGTGCTGCTGCGGCGGGCGCTGGAGGATACGGACCGGGTGGCCGTCGTCCAGTTCGCGCTCCGGGAGAAGACCCGGCTGGGGGCCCTGCGGATCAAGGACGACGTGCTGGTGCTGCAGTCGCTCCTGTGGCCGGACGAGGTGCGGGAGGCCAACTTCCCGTCCCTGGAGGCCGACATCAGGATTTCCGCCCAGGAGCGCGACATGTCCGCGGCGCTGGTGGAATCCATGGCGGCCGACTTCGACCCCGCCGCCTTCACGGACGAGTACCAGGTGCAGCTCCGCCAGCTGATCGACGCCAAGCTCGAACAGGGCGAATCGCTGGACACGGAGGAGACCTTCGGCGTGGAAGCAGGCGAGGGCGGCAAGGGCGAGGTCATCGACCTTATGGAGGCGCTCAAGCGAAGCCTGGACCGGAAGCGCGGTGGCGGGGACGCGGCCGCCGCCGGGGGAACTTCCGACGACGAAGCGGACACCGGCGGCGAGGAGGACGGGCAGGCCAAACCGGCCCGCAAGGCTTCCGCAAGCAGGACGGCGGCTTCGAAGGCGTCGGCCTCCGATACGACAGCCTCGAAGACGTCCGCCTCCAAGGCAACAGCGAAGACCGGCACGGACGATGCGAAGCCTGCCGCCAAGTCGGCGGCGGCGAAGTCCAGTACATCCAGAACCTCTGCATCAAAGTCCACCGCATCAAAGACCACCGCGTCGAAGTCCACCGGATCAAAGTCCACTGCCTCGAAGACCTCGGACGCCAAGCCCACGGGAACCAGGACCGCGGAAAAGCCGGCGGCCAAGACCACCAGGGCGCGCAAGCCAGCCTGAGCCCCTGCCGGCCGCCCCCCACCCTTTACAGGCGCTTCCAACGCGCCCACAATGAGTCGCATCGCAGCCTCCGCTGTGCCAACAGCGTGCTGTCATCCATCCTCGGACGGACATGTAAAGGGGCGCGGAGATGAGCGAGCAGACAGGCGTGGCGGAGGCGGACCGGGAGCTGAAGCAGAAGCACCGGGCCATGTGGGCGTTGGGGGACTACCCCGCGCTGGCTGACGAGATGCTGCTGGAGCTGGGCGCCGTCCTGGTGGAGGCCTGCGGCATTAAGTCCCGGCAACGGGTCCTGGATGTTGCGGCAGGGACCGGCAATGCGGCCATTCCTGCGGCAATGATGGGCGCGAAAGTGGTGGCCAGCGACCTCACCCCTGAACTTTTCGAGGCGGGGCGACGGGAGGCGGCCAACCGCGGAGTCAGCCTCGACTGGCAGGAGGGCGATGCCGAGGCCCTGCCGTTCCCCGATGCGGAATTTGACGCCGTCATGTCCTGCATAGGCGTGATGTTCGCACCCCACCACCAGGCTGCTGCCGACGAATTGTTGCGGGTCTGCAAGCCGGGGGGCTCCATCGGCCTGCTGAGCTGGACGCCGGAAGGATTCGTCGGTCAGATGTTGGCCACCCTGAAGCCCTTCGCTCCACCGCCGCCGCCCGGCGCCCAGCCGGCGCCGCTGTGGGGGAGCGAGGACCATGTCCGCAGCCTGCTGGGCGACAGGATCACTGATGTCCGGACCCGCAAGCGGACCCTAACCGTCAGGAGCTTCCACCAGCCCCCGGACTTCGTCCGGTATTTCAAGTCCCATTACGGGCCCATCATCTCCGTCTACAAGTCGATCGCGGATGACCAGGACAAGGTGAAGGCGCTGGACCAGGCCCTCACCGACCTTGCCGACTCTTTCGGCGACGCCCACGGCGATTCCCCATTCCAGATGGAATGGGAGTACCTGTTGTTCACCGCGAGGAAGGCCTGAACCATGCCGGAGAACCATGTGGCCACGTCCACCGCCACCATCGACGCACCAGCGGACCGGGTCTGGGGTGTGATCACCGATCCGGCTGCCGTCAAGGAATTCATGTTCGGAACAGAACTGGAAACGGACTGGAACGAGGGGAGTCCCATTACCTGGCACGGGGAATGGGAGGGGACGGCGTTCCAGGACAAAGGCGAGATCCGGCACGTTGAGCCGGGACGGAAACTCGTCCACACCCACTTCAGCCCACTTTCGGGCCAGGAGGACAAGCCGGAGAACTACCACACCCTCGAATGGACCCTGGAGGACCTTGGCGGCTCGACCCGCCTGACCCTGGCCCAGGACAACAACCCCACCGAGGAGGCCGCCGCGCATTCGAAGGCCATGTGGGACAAGCTGGTGGCTGACGTCAAGCGCATCGCCGAAGCCCGCTGACCGCCCCCCCTGAACGCCCGTTAAACGCCGAGGCCGCCGTCGGAATCCTCCCGTTGGGAGGCATCCGACGGCGGCCGCGGACCGAAAGCCGCTACTCGGCGTCGTGATCCGTTTCCAGGATCTGCACCAGGCGCTCCAGCGCATCGTCTGCACCGGCACCTTCGGCGCGCAGGACCACCACGTCGCCGTGGGAGGCACCAAGGCTCATGAGGGACAGGATGCTGGCGGCATCCATGGCCTCGTCGGCCGGCTCGCCTTCACGGGCGATGGTGATGTCCAGGTCGAACTCTCCGGCAGCCTCTGCGAAGATGGCTGCGGGGCGGGCGTGGAGGCCCACGCGGCTGGCGACGGTTGCGGTGCGTTCTGGCATTTTTGCTCCTTTGTCTTTCGGCGTACTGATGGTTCAGCGCCGGGAAGGTCTGTGGCTAAACCGGCTCAGACGGTTACGGGAACCGGTTCAACCGTATCAACGGTCTTCTTGACTGCCCAGCGCTTGAGGGCGATGACCGAGAGCGCGGTAACCACCACGCCAACGATGATCGAGACGACGAACATCAGGAAGTTGTCGATGGCGAAGAAGACGAAGAGACCGCCGTGGGGTGCCTTGGATCCGACGCCGGCAGCCATCGAGATGGCTCCGGTCACCGCGCCGCCCAGCATGCTGGCCGGGATAACGCGCAGCGGGTCGGCTGCGGCGAACGGGATGGCGCCTTCGGAGATGAAGGACGCGCCCAGCAGCCAGGCTGCCTTGCCGTTTTCCTGCTCTGCGAGGCTGAAGAGCTTCTTGTTCAGGACGGTGGAGGCCAGCGCCATGGCAAGCGGGGGAACCATGCCGGACGCCATGACGGCTGCCATGATCTGCCACGGTGCCTGGTTGTCGATGGTTGCGGCGCCGAGGCCGGCAACGGCGAAGGAGTAAGCCACCTTGTTGACCGGGCCGCCGAGGTCGAAGCACATCATGAGGCCCAGGATGACGCCGAGGGCGATGGCGCCGGCGCCGGTGAGGCCGGACAGCCAGGAGTTCAGGCCGTTGGTGATGGCGACGATGGGGCCGCCCAGGATCACGAACATCAGGCCCGAAGCCACCAGGGAGGCCAGCAGCGGGATGATGACAACCGGCATCAGGCCGCGGAGCCAGCGTGCCACCTGCAGGCGGCCCACCACGTGGGCAATGTAACCGGCCAGCAGGCCGCCGACGATGCCGCCAAGGAAGCCCGCACCCATGAAGCCGGCAACTGCACCGGCCACGAAGCCCGGGGCGATGCCCGGACGGTCAGCGATCGCGTACGCGATGTAACCGGCCAGGGCCGGAACCAGGAACCCGAGTGACAATGCGCCGATCTTGAACAGCACCGCGCCGAGGTAGGCGCCGAGCGGACCCCAGGCGTTGTCGGGGAACTGGGTGGGCAGGTTGAACAGGCTGTTCTGGACGACAATCGTGTCCGCGTACTTGGTGATCAGGTAGCCGCCCATGAGGAACCCGAGGGCGATCAGCAGGCCACCGCCGGCCACGAATGGAATCATGTAGCTGACGCCGGTCAGGAGGGCCTTCTTGAGCTTCTGCCCAATGTGCTCGCCCCTTTCCTCGGCCTCGTGCTCGGCCTGTTCCTCGGCACCGAAGTGCGGGACGCGCCGGGCGTGGGGGTTGTCAGCCGCGGCGAGGGCTTCCTGGACCATCTTGTCCGGTTCATCGATGCCGCGCTTTACGGGTGCATTGATGACGGGCTTGCCCGCGAAGCGCTCCTTGCCGCGCACGTCCACGTCGACAGCGAAGATCACGGCGTCCGCCGCTGCGATGACGGCGGGGTCCAGTGCCTTGGCGCCGGAGGAACCCTGGGTCTCCACCTGCAGGTCAACGCCTACCTCCTTGGCGGCTGCCACGAGGGAATCGGCTGCCATGTAGGTGTGGGCAATGCCGGTGGGGCACGCGGTGACGGCTACCAGGCGCTTGGGTCCGCGGGCCGCGGAACCTGTTGAAGCCCCTGCGGGGGCACCTACAGCAGTGGCACCGGCTGCGCCTACTCCGGCGCCGACCGGAACTGCATCAACCGGAGCTGCAGCGTGCGCCGCAGGCTTGTCCGCCAGGGCGCCGTCCACGAGTTCCACGATCTCCGCCTCGGAGGCGGCATTGCGGAGGGCCGCGGTGAAGTCCTTCTTGATGAGGGACCGCGCCAGCTTGGAAAGCAGCTTCAGGTGCTCCTGGTCCGCCCCGTCCGGAGCGGCGATGAAGAACACCAGGTCGGCCGGGCCGTCCTTGGCACCGAAGTCCACCTTCGGGTTCAGGCGGGCCATTGCCAGGGTGGGTACGGTGACGGCGGCAGAGCGGCAGTGCGGAATGGCGATGCCGCCGGGGATGCCCGTGGCCGTCTTCTGCTCGCGGGCGAAGGCGTCCGCGAAGAGGCCTTCAACTTCAGAGGCGCGTCCGGTGGCAGCTACCTTGCTTGCCAGATGCCGGATCACCGACTCGGGCGCGTTGCCCAGGTTCTGGTCGAGCTCGACCAGTTCCGTGGTGATGAGCTGGGTCACTGTCAATCCTTTCGAAGGGCCGTGATGGTTACGGCATCCGGGGTGGTTTGGTGTACTGCCGGAACAGTGGAACCCGGCAGCGAGGCAGCGGCGGCACCATGGGCCACCGCCTGACGAAGGCAATCGGCAGGGGCGGCGCCCCGGCCGTGGGCGAGCAGGTAACCGGCAAGCGCGGAGTCGCCCGCACCCACCGTGCTGACCGCGGCGACCGGCGGGTGCGTGGCCAGCCACGCGCCGTCGGCCGTTACAAGGACAGCTCCCTTGGAACCGAGAGTTGCCAGCACAGCACCCACACCGGAACGCACGACGGCGGCGGCGGCAGCGGATGCAGCCGCCGGGTCCGCCTCCAGTTCGTCACCAGTGGCCGGGGCGAAACCGGCCGCTGCGGCCAGTTCTGCCAGTTCTTCGGCGTTGGGCTTAAGGAGGTCCGGTTTGCCGGAACCAGTAGAGGTTCCGCCGGTCCCCGTTCCATCGCCGGTGAGGGCGGCGGCGAGGGGAGCCCCGGAGGAATCGACGGCGATCAGCGGCGTGGTGCCGTTGCCCGCCTCCCGGATCCGCCGGGCCACCGTGGCGTAAAAGTCGACCGGGAAGCCGGGCGGCAGCGAGCCGGCCAGGACAACCCAGCTGGCACCGCGGGAGCTTTCCAGCAGCAGCTTGATGAGCGCTTCCTGCTGGTCGGCTGCCAACACGGGGCCGGGTTCGTTGATCTTTGTGGTGACGCCTCCGGGCTCGGTGAGTGCCACGTTGGTGCGCAGCGGCTCATCGATGGGAAGCGAAACGAAGGGAACGGCGCTTTCGCGCAGGCCGGCAAGGACTGGGTCGCTGTCCGCCCCGGGCAGGACGGCCAGGGATTCCAGGCCGGAGGCCACCAGGGCGCGGGAGACGTTGACCCCCTTCCCGCCGGACTCCTGGCGGACGGACACGGCACGCTGAACCTCGCCGCGTTCCAGGGGGCCTGGCAGCGCGACCGTGCGGTCCAGGCTGGGGTTGGCGGTGAAGGTGACGATCATGCGATCACCACATCGACGCCGGCGTCTTCCAGCGCGGCTGCGAGTTCAGGTCCGGGTTCACTGTCTGTGATCAAGGTATCCAGATCTTTCAGGGAGGCGAACTGGACCAGGGTTTCCGTGTCCAGCTTGGAGGAGTCGGCCAGCACCACGATGCGGCGCGCCGACTGGACGAAGGCTGCCTTGACGGCTGCTTCTTCAGGATCGGGAGTGCTTATGCCAAAGGCTGGGTGGATGCCGTTGGTACCGATGAACGCGATGTCCGGCCGCAGCCTGGCAGCTGCGTCCACGGTTGCCTGGCCGACGGCCACCTGGGTAATGCCGCGCACCCGGCCGCCAAGGATCTGCAGGGCCACGCCGGGAACGTTGGAAAGTTTGCTGGCAATGGGTACTGCGTGGGTGATGACCACCAGCTCGTGGTGTGGTCCCGTTCCATCAGAGGGTTCGACGGCGGTGCGCCGCGCCAGCATGTCTGCCAGCACCTCCGTGGTGGTTCCGCCGTCCATCAGCACGCTGGCGGACGAGTTGCGGGGGATCAGGGCCAGGGCGGCTTCGGCGATCCGGATCTTTTGGTCCGGCCGCTGGATGGCCCGTTCGTTGACGCTTTCCTCAGTGGTGCTGAAGCGGTCTGCCGCTACCGCGCCGCCATGGACGCGCCGGACAGTACCGGCATTCTCCAGGGCAGCCAAGTCCCGGCGGACTGTCTCAGTGGTGATGTTGAAGCGCTCAGCCAGCAGGGTCACGCTGACCCGGCCGCTGCCGGCTACAAGCTCGGCAATCTTTTGCTGGCGCTCCTCGGCGAACACATACCCTCCGTTGCGTAGGTCCTGCTGGTGGTGAACTGTCCCCGCCCGGTCCGGAGGGTGACTCGCATCACATTGATGTTGAGTTACTTGACTTTATCTTTGCTTGTGTTGGTTTGTCAATGGAAACCAACACGAAACAAGATTCCGCGGTTTTTCGGTGGCCTCTCCGGTAACGCAGAAGCCGGGCCGGACGCTGCTGGTCCGGCCCGGCTGGGCGGGTCTCGTATTGCTTCCTCGGGATCCTTTCCCGGCTTCACTATTGCTAAATGCCGCCGTCGCGGCTTTCGCGGCGGGTGATGCGTTCGCCGGTATTGGGGTCGACGACGGAACGGGACTCGCTGACGCGGCGACTGCGGCCGGGGGAGGCGAGGATGAGGGATGCGATCAGTCCGATCACGCCCACGGCCATCAGGATGTAGCCCACCAGCTGCTGGTCCACGAATGGAATCAGCCCCGGGGCCACGGCCCAGGCAAGAATGGCGCCAAGTGCGATAAGGAAGATTGACGAGCCGATTCTCATGACTTGCTCCTTACGGCCGCATCCTGTGCGGCGCTGGTTGGGCGTTACGGGAGGGTAGTGCGTACTGCCAAAGCTAAGCCTGCTGTCTTTCAAGCGTCACGCTACCTCTGAGCTATTCCGGATTCAATGACCCGCCCGGGGCGGCGGATTTGTCTCGCTAGGCTGGACCGGTGGAAACAGTTGTGTGGTCAAGGCCGGAAGACCAGCGCGCCGGCACTCCCTTGCTGGTGATGATGCACGGTTACGGCACAGATGAATCACGCATGGTCCGGCTGTTCGAGTACCTGCCGCACGAGTTTACTTTTGCGGCCCTCCGGGCGCCCATGCCGATCGGCGACCACTGGGGCTGGTTCCTGCTCGACTATTTCCTAGCCAACGACTTCGCGGACGTCATTTCCGCGGCGAACGCTGTGCAGGCATGGATCAACTCCGTCAAGCACCGGCACAGCAGCGTCACCCTGATGGGGTACTCCCAGGGTATGGCGATGGCCAGCACGCTGCTGCGGCTGCATCCGCACGACTACAAGGCGGTGGTGGGGTTGTCCGGTTTCATCCTCAACAACGAACTCCTCTCGGTGATGGATTCCTTCGAGACCAGGCCGCCCTTCTTCTGGGGACGGGACAAGGCGGACCTGGTGATCAACGACGACGCCATTGCCTACACCGCTGAATGGCTGGAAAAGAACACGCTTCTGACCACCAGGACATACCCCGGCATGGGGCATGCCATGTCGAAAACCGAGATGGTGGACGTCAGCGCGTTCCTGCGCCATTACGTGCTGCGCTGACTTCGGGGCCTCAGGCAAGCCACATATAAAAAACAGTTGCAAGTCAAATTTGTAAGCGCTTACACTCGTCTACGGCCATGATCGGTCCTGCAGTGGGCGGACTGGGAGACGATGCCGTGTGCGTAAAGCACCGCATCTTCCTCCCCGGCCCTCCCGGCGGGGCCGGCTGTCCACGAACCGAGAGGACACCGCACTGCCGATGACACACCAAACTGCCGCTGATACGGCCGCCTGGACCGGCGCCGCAGCAATCCTGTTTGACCTGGATGGGGTGCTGACACCTACAGCAACCGTGCACGAGCGTGCCTGGCAGGAACTCTTCGATGGTTACCTGGCCTCCCGCGCAGGAGTCGCGGGCTACAGCGAAAGCGACTACTTCGACCACATCGACGGCAAACCACGCTTCGACGGGGTTCGCGACTTCCTGGCCTCCCGCGGCATCACCCTGCCGGAAGGGCCCCTGGACGACCACCCCGGCAACGAAACCGTCCAGGGCCTGGGCAACCGCAAGAACGCCATTTTCAATGACATCGTGAGCACCGGCGTCGAACCCTTTGAAGGCTCGGTGCGCTTCCTCAAAGCCGTGCTCGAGCGCGGACTGAGGGTCGCCGTCGTATCTTCCTCCCGCAACGCCCCCGCCGTCCTGGCGGCAGCCGGGCTCAGCCACCACTTCACTGTGGTGGTGGACGGCGTGGTGGCCGCCGAACAGGGCCTGCCCGGAAAGCCCAGCCCGGCGACCTATGAATACGCGGCGAAACTGCTGGACCTGTCCAGCGCCGAGTGCGTGGTGGTGGAAGACGCCGTGTCCGGCGTGCAGGCCGGCCATGCAGGATCGTTCCACTCGGTCATCGGCGTGGACCGCGGCGCCGGGCGGCAGACGCTCCTGGAAGCAGGCGCCACCCTGGTGGTCAAGGACCTTGGCGAGCTCGTTCCCTAAACCCCAGCCGAATCCCGGTTGCCGTCCCCGGGCAACCTGCTGCTTCCCCCGGCAGCACCCAGCCGAATACCCATCCCCCCGAATTCCTGCTGCCGGCCAGACCGGCAGCACAGCAAGGCCAAAAGGACCCCGACCATGGCACTGATCACCGCGGACCGCGAACGGTTCCCCGACACCCCCTGGCAACTCATCGAAACGCGGCACGAGGCCGGCGCGGCGGGAACACTGGAGACCCTGTTTGCCCTGGGTAACGGGCACCTTGGCATCCGTGGCGCCCATTGGGCGGCAGCGGACGCCGGACTGCCGGGCAGCTTCATCAATGGACTGCACGAGATCTGGGACATCAAGCACGCCGAAAACGCCTTTGGGTTTGCCCGGACGGGGCAGCGGATCCTTTACATCCCGGACGCCAACAACTTCACCGTGGTGGTGGATGGCGAGAGCCTGTCCCTCGCCGAATCCGAGGTCCTGGACTACCGCCGCAGCGTGGACTTCAGCACCGGCATCTATCAGTGCCGGATCACCTGGCAATGCCGGTCCGGCGCAACTGTGACCACCACCGAGCGGCGGGCCGTAGGGTTCGAGTCCCGCGGCAGCCTTGGCATCTCGCTGGAGGTGGAAACCAACCGTCAGGTCTCCCTGGACGTCACCTCCTCCGTGATCAACCGGCAGGACCAGCCCGTGGAGGACCACTCGGTGCATGATCCGCGCCGCGCCGGCCGGCACGCCGGGCGCGTGTTGGTCCCGGTGCGGCTCGACGGCGGCGACGGCTCGCTGCGGCTGTCCTGGGAGGCAGCCGAGTCCAAACAGCGGGTCGGCATTGCCGTGGACCACTGGACCTCGGCAGGGCACCAGCCGTTCGAGACGCTGGTGGACCAGGACGACAGCAGCGTCCGGTACGTCCTGGCCGTGGACGCCGATCAGCCGTTCCGGCTGGAAAAGAGCGTCAGCTACGCCGCCGGCCGCACCATCCAGGACCCGGACGTCGATGCGGCAGCGGTGGCGGAAGAGGCGCTCCGGCCGGTGGACGGGATCTTCGCCGAGAGTGTGGCCCACTTCCGCGGCTACTGGGCGACGTCGGACGTTGTGGTGGAAGGCGGCAGCCCTGGGCTGCAGCAGGCCGTCCGCTGGAACCTGTTCCAGCTGGCCCAGGCCACTGCACGCGCCGATGTAGCCGGTATCCCGGCCAAGGGCGTGACGGGCTCGGGCTACGAGGGCCACTACTTCTGGGACCAGGAGGTGTACCTCCTGCCGTACCTGACCTACACCAATCCCGACGGCGCCCGCCAGGTCCTGGAATTCCGCCACGGCATGCTTCCCGAGGCGAAGATCCGGGCAAAGGAGCTGAGTGTTGACGGCGCCCTCTTCCCATGGCGCACCATCAACGGGCTCGAAGCCAGCGCCTACTACGCAGCGGGCACGGCCCAGTTCCACATTGCGGCGGCGATCGCCTTCGCCACCAACAGGTACCTGTGGGCTACCGGCGATTCCGCGTTCCGGGAAGGAATGGGCGCCGAACTGCTGATCGAGACGGCGCGCATGTGGATCTCTCTGGGCTTCTTCGGCAAGGACGGGCTCTTCCACATTCACGGTGTCACCGGGCCGGACGAATACACCGCCGTGGTGAACGACAACCTGTACACAAACGTGATGGCCCGCTTCAACCTGCGTGCCGCCGCCGCCCTTGAGCATGCAGGAATCACCCAGGAGGAGCGCCAGCTCTGGGAGGCTGCGGCCAAGCGCATGCAGCTGCCGTTCGATGAGCGGATGCAGGTGCACTCCCAGGACAACGACTTCATGACCCTGGAGGCCTGGGACTGGACCACGCCCCGGTCCAAGTACCCGCTGCTCCTGCACTTCCACCCGCTGGTGATTTACCGGCATCAGGTCCTGAAGCAGGCGGATACCGTGCTGGCGATGTTCCTGCAGTGGCAGGATTTCTCGGCGGAGGAGAAGCAGCGCGCCTTCGACTTCTACGACCCCATCACCACCGGCGACTCCACCCTGTCCGCCTGTGTCCAGGGGATCATGGCCGCCGAGGTGGGCTACTCGAAAGAAGCACTGGACCACTTCACCAACGCCGTGTTCATCGACCTGGACGACACCCACGGCAACACCATCGACGGCGTGCACATCGCCTCCACCGGCGGTGTCTGGAGTTCGCTGGTCTGCGGCTTCGCCGGGATGCGCGACCAGGGGCCGGTGCCGTTCTTCGATCCGCGCCTGCCGGCTGAGTGGGACGCCCTGTCCTTCCACCTGAAGATCCGGGGCCGGCTGCTGCTGGTTCGGCTGACGGGTGATGCCATCACGCTCACCATCCAGGAGGGCGGCCCGCTGGAGATTGACGTGCGCGGGACGCGGGTGGCGGTGGCGGGCGAACCCGTCCGGGTGCCGCTGGAGCCGGTCGCGAAGCCCGAGCCCACGGTCTTCCCCAGCGGACTTCCGACGGCGAGCATCCCTGTGGTGCGCGGCAACAGCTAAAGCGGTATGCCCGACGGCGGCCCGGCGGACACCTCCGCCGGGCCCCTTGGCTTCCTGCCGCCGTCGCCGTTCAACCATCGGTGAGCCCGCCGAACCTCCGTCCGCCTAGCTTGCCAGGAGGGTGGCGGCTTCCTGGCGGGTGGTGCCGGAGTCCTGGATGCCGTCGGCGATGTGGGCGAGTTCGGCGGGGATGTCGCGGCCTTTTTTGCGCATGGCGGTGGCCCAGAGGCGGCCGGCCCGGTAGGAGGAGCGGACCAGGGGGCCGGACATGACGCCGAGGAAGCCGATCTCTTCGGCTTCGTGCTGGAGGTCCACGAATTCCTGGGGTTTGACCCAGCGGTCCACGGGCAGGTGCCGTTCGGAGGGGCGCAGGTACTGGGTGATGGTGATCAGGTCGCAGCCGGCGTCGTGCAGGTCGCGGAGGGCTTCGCTGATTTCCTCGCGGGTTTCGCCCATGCCCAGGATGAGGTTGGATTTGGTGACCATGCCCAGGTTCCGGCCTTGGGTGATGACGTCCAGGGAGCGGTCGTAGCGGAACGCGGGGCGGATGCGCTTGAAGATCCGGGGCACGGTTTCGACGTTGTGGGCGAAGACTTCGGGTTTGGAGTCGCAGATCGCGGCGATGTGGTCGGGTTTGCCGGAGAAGTCCGGGATGAGCAGTTCCACGCCGGTGCCGGGGTTCAGTTCGTGGATCTTGCGGACGGTTTCGGCGTAGAGCCAGACGCCTTCGTCTTCGAGGTCGTCGCGGGCCACGCCGGTGACGGTGGCGTAGCGCAGCTGCATGGATTGGACGGAGCGGGCCACCTTGGTGGGTTCGAACCGGTCCAGGGGTGAGGGTTTGCCGGTGTCGATCTGGCAGAAGTCGCAGCGGCGGGTGCATTCGGAGCCGCCGATCAGGAAGGTGGCTTCCTTGTCTTCCCAGCATTCGAAGATGTTCGGGCAGCCGGCCTCTTCGCAGACGGTGTGCAGGCCTTCTTTTTTCACCAGGTTCTTCAGGCCCACGAACTCCGGGCCCATCTGGACCTTGGCCTTGATCCATTCCGGTTT
>NZ_JBQEQF010000030.1:0-39551 GCF_052046035.1 Paenarthrobacter sp. 22069
CAGCTGATATGTAGATCTCGTTGTCAAGAGTGCATGGATGAGCGGCTCCTGGGTTTGGTTCCCGGGGGCCGCTCATCGTGTGCCGGCCGGTTGTGATGCTGTGGGGGGCGTGGCGAGTCTTTTTCGACTGGGGCAGTGTCAGGCTGACATTCGCGGGTTGGTTACCGCATGACGATTTGTTCGGCTGGAGCGTATCGGTGTCTAGGATCGAGCGTCGATGGTGGTTTGGACCGTCTGCTCATAGCTGAAGCCCGAGTTGGCTCCGGGTGCTGTCATCGCCCCCCGCAACTGCTCACTGTCGGCGGGCAGGTTCCGGGTCAGGCCGCTTTCATGTGTTGTCCTTCCTGGAGCGGGGCGGCCAGTGACCAGCACCAAGCGGCGAGTTCGCGGGCGATCGCCGTGTTGGCCTTCACTGACATTTTGTGGCGTTCATCGAAGTGTTCCCATTTGCGGTGCAGCCGGTGGTTTCCTTCGAGGGCCCGGATGCGGGTTGCCGGCGCGACCAGGTCAAGTTGGCGCAGCAGCCGTTCTCCGGGCCGGGCGTAGGGGCGGCGGTGCTGCCAAGCCGCTTCGATGAGGAGTTTCCGGGCATAGGTGTTGCCGGCTTTGGTGATCGGGCCCTGGTGCCGGGACTGGCCGGAGGATTCTTCGCTGGGGACCAGACCGAGATAGGAGCCGATGGATGAGCCGGTGAAGCGGGTCCAGTCACCGATTTCCACGGCCAGACCGAACGCGGTCGTGAGCTGGATGCCGCGTAAGCACATCAGCGCGTCAATCACTGTTGCGTAGCGGCACGCCGCCGCTGTGATGGTGATCTGTTTGTCGATGCGAGCCAGATGCGCTGCAAGCAGCTCGGCCTGCTCGACATCGGCGTCGTAGGTGAACTGCAGCGCCGGGTCGTGAAAGCTCTGGCGGTGCAGCCACCGACTGTGTTCTGTAGTCCACCTGCTGTCCTTGGGGTAGCGGATCCCGTGCCGGAGCAGGACGGCGTTCACGTGCTGCCGGGCATGCGCGAGGTCTTTGGCGGTGCCCGAGCGCAGCCGGGACAGGTCCCGCAACGCCTCTTCGTCCGGCTCCGGGATGCGGACTTCGGTGACCGAGCCGACCGCGAGCATCTCAGCCAAAACCCGGGCATCCCGCCTGTCGGTTTTTACCCGGTCCCCGGGAGCGCGCAGCAGCTTCGAGGACGCCGCCACCACACAGTTGATGCCCGCGGCCCGCAGGTGCCGGGCCAGTACAAACCCTGTCGGGCCTGACTCATAAACGACCTTGACGGGCGGCTCGAATCGCCGGACCCACTCCAGGATCAGGGCCGGGTCAGCGGCCATCGTGTGGAGACTGATTTCACCAGTGCCTGGGTTCAGCGCATGGCCGACGACATTGACCGCGTGAACATCCAGACCAATGAAAGTATGCTCAAACATAGCCGGGACCTCCCAAACCTCACATGTGGCACTACCATTGCACCCCCAATGAGCCTCGCAGGCCACGGGAGCCGCCAATGGCAACCCACGGACCCTGTGAAACAGAAGGCCCCGGCCCCCCATGCTCCCGCCAGAACCTGCCCTTCCGGGATAAGGGACATCACTGCCGGGAACAGGTCCTGCAGCGGCCAGATCCCTCTCAGGGCCGCCGATCACATCAAGCCGGCGCTGCAGGACCGCCCGGCGATAATGGACCGACCCCGGACGGGCAGGTTCTGTTCCTCTTCATATCGTCTAGATCGCCGACGTGGCGTCCGGATAACTCCGGCGCCGCGTCGGCACTGCCATCATTCCGAAGTCCCTCCCGAGCCGCCATCCGCATGTATGCGTTAGGCACTCGAGGTTGCCGGCGCGCCCGCGGAACGATGAGTTTCTGCGGCATCGTCTTTAGCTCTGTTCCCCATGCCTGGGCGATGCACCACCCCAGCATCGGAGCCAAATACCAAGACAGCGAATACGACCACGAATAAATCACGATGGACAGGAAAACCGCAGTCGGCAGCACTCCGGCCTTGTTCGTAATCAGCCGGTTGAGTGTGGAGAGAAGCACGATGGCGAAAAGCCCAAGTCCGACGAGCCCAAGCCGCAAGAAGACGCTGACGTACCAGTTGTGAGGCGCGAACGTGAGCAGCCGCAATCCGTCATAGCGGTTGTAGCCGAAGCCGAAGGGCTCACCGAAGATTACAGAGCTGACCCCGCGTTGGAAGGAATCATCTATGAGCACACTCCAAGTGTCTAGGCGTGCACTGTAGGTGCCGGAGCTTTCGAGTGATTTGGTCAAGCTCGCAATCAGTGGATCGGCAATACCGCTCGCGTAAATTACCAGTGCAAGGACCGACGCGAAGAAGCCGCCTACGACTGTCCTTGCTAGTGGAACGCCACGTAGGCGGAGCACGACGAGTAGCAGTCCGATTCCTACTGCTACCCAAACAGACCGGTGTTGGCACAGGATGGCCAGCGATAAGAACCCTGCGCCGAGAAGCAATCGACTGGATTTGCCCTTAGCTGTCGCAACCTTGAACTGGTTCATACCGGACAGGGCCAGCAGCAGAGCTTGACTAGAGACAAGCGGGCGGCCGGTTTGGTCCACGCCGTCTGCGGTCGTAACGAACGAGTCCGCATTTCCCAGCCCGTACGCAGCCACGTGGTACGCGAAAAGAACCGATAGCCCCAGCCCTGTTACCGTGATCCATCTCTGGAAGGCCGCCTGCATGGCGGGTGATTGCCAGTCGTGGTTCAACATCCACGCGGTGAGACCGATGGGCCAGAGGAACCCTCGGAACTCGTTGAAAGCTGAGCTCTGGAAGATGATAGACCCCCGCAGCAGGGCAACGGCAAGGCACCCCGCGATCAGGAGCATCAACATGCTACGGCGACGAGTAACCGCCTTTAGCCGTTCTGGCCGGAGGGCAGTAGCGGTGAGCGCAGTGAGAACCACCGCATCTTCTGGCTTGATCTGCGTCCCAGCAACGCTGAACAGCGTCGGCAGGGCGGGAAACTCCCAGGCCATTAGGGCAAAGGCGCCGACCGAGTAGAGCACCAACATGGGCCACTTGATGAAGGCTGCAACAGCCAGCCCGAACATTGATAATCCGCCGAAAAACATCAGCGCCATGAACAAAGCGTCCACGCTGGCTACCCCCACTTATTCGCCCCTAGTCGGATCGATCATAGTCCCTCTAGAAAGGGAGTTGCCCATTAAGGCTGCGGGGTGCAATCTTCCCGTCGTCCGAATTATGGCTGGCGGCGCGGCCATGTTGGGGTAGCCGGCAAGTCCCGCTGCGGGCCTAGCGTCTTGCCAGCACGCGAACCCTCGACGGTTGAGTTGCAGGTAGCTTCGATTTCAGCCACCCTTCCATTGGTTTCTCAAACCAGTGGAACAGCGCTCCTGAGAGCGCCACAGAGAAGGCTATAACCCCAAACGCCACAAGGCATCCCTGCCATGAAACAGTCCCGAATGGGAATAGCCGGACAGCGATGGTGATTACGATCGCTTGGACCAGGTACATAGCGAATGACCATTCACCGAGGCGAACGAGTGCTGGCCTGCGGAAGAAGGACTTTCGACGTCCAAGGTCTGAGTTGGCAGCGCAGGCGACGAGTAGAACCGTCAGCGGAAGGTAGAGAAGATCAAGCGCGCTCAGCGGTATTCCCGATCCGGAGGAATGCTGAACGGCAGCGTTGAGCACTGCCAGGGCAACATAGCCGAACAGGGCCAGCGCAGCCGCGCTGGAGACTGAGAGCCGAGGGCGCCATCCCTGCCGCATGGCAGTGGCCAGGGCCACCCCGATCACAAATTCACCCAGGCGGTAAACAGGGTTGGTGTATGCGCTGAAAGCAGACAGAAAAGGTGTATCTGATTTCGTTGCCACCAAGTAGGCGCCGTGCCACGCGACCATGAGGAATCCGGATGCTCCAATAGTCATCCAGCTCTTCCGGATGGTCATCCGGGCGAGAGGCTTCACGATAAAGGGGAACAGGATGTAGAAAAAGGCCTCGACGGAGAGCGACCAGCTTGGGCTATTGCCGCCCAGCCGGTACGAATCGGTAAACCACGCCTGTAGGAGGAAGAGTGACAGGAACGTGCTTGCCCATA
The DNA here is from genome assembly GCF_052046035.1 of Paenarthrobacter sp. 22069. Lineage (NCBI taxonomy): Bacteria > Bacillati > Actinomycetota > Actinomycetes > Micrococcales > Micrococcaceae > Paenarthrobacter > Paenarthrobacter sp. 22069. The sequence continues at coordinate 4,081 of NZ_JBQEQF010000030.1, forward strand.
ATGGGGTGCCGGCAGCGACTAACAGAGCAGCGGCCACCACGGTGGTGAGGACATGGAGCGGAAGAATACGGGCGGCCCGCCGACCATAGAAGTGACCTCGGCTCGCCTGTGGTTTCCAGTTCCATGTCAGGATGAACCCCGAGAGTACGAAGAAGAAGCCAACACCTATTGGACCGACTAGGCTCAGTTCAGCCAATACGGGCAAAGGAAATATCGCAGGAACCGTATGCCTCAGAAGAACGACAAAGGCGGCGAAAAACCGGAGACCCGTCAGCGAATCCAGGCGGGCAATGCGCGGTTCATCAACAATCGACGTCAACTGGTTCCCCATTTGTAGAGCCTTCGAAAAACCTGATTCTACCCGGCGCATAAATCCGGTTATGCAAGGTTGAATGTTCAGCGGTACCCGTCCACAATCGCGGCGGCAATCTCCTTGTACGCCCGCCGGGTCTCCGGCTTCAGCACGTCGAGGGTCACTAGGTCGCCGTCGGCCACGCCGCGGTCGTGTGGAACCGCGATCAGTTCGCGGCAGATTCCCGACAGGTGCTCCTCGATGGCGTCCTTGTCCACGCGTGAGGAGACCTCGTCCTTGTCCGTGATCACCACAATGGCGTTGCGGGCCAGGTCCTCGTAGCCGTGGCTGGCCAGCCACTGCAGCGTGCTGCGGGCCCGCTTGGCACCGGACACAGCGTAGCCGGCAGCGATGACCAGGTTGTCGGCCGACTGCAGGATCCCGCTCATGGCATTGTGGGTCACGCCGGTGCCGCAGTCGGTCAATGCCACGGAGTAGTAGCTGGAGATGAGCTTGCGGATCCGCAGGTACTCCTCGGCCGTCAACGAGTCGGAGACCTCCGGGTCCTGTTCCCCCGCGATCAGGTGCAGCCTGCCCGCATGGTGCATGTACCGTGCCAGGGCCGTCAGGGAGTCAATGGACTCGATGTTCTCCAGCAGATCCGTGATGGTCCGCGGCGAGGACTGCTGGTAGATGCCCTCGCCCAGGGCGCGCTCCACCAGGTCGCCGGAGTCCGGGTTGGCGTCGATGGCGCAGGGCGCGTCACCGCGGTATTCGGCGAGGGTCAGGCCAACGCCAACTGTGGTGGACGTCTTGCCGATCCCGCCCTTGAGGCTCAGGATCGCCGTGTTGTAGCTGCCTTGGAGCTGGCGCGAAATGCGGCGACCCAGCTCGTCTTCCTGGCGCTGCTTGGGGCCGGGGCCCAAGTTCCAGGCGCCGGCGGTCAGTTTGTAGAGGGCCCCGCGGAATCCGCCCACGGGCCGAGGCTTCTGCTCCTTGACGAACAGGCCCGGCGAGCTGATGAAGTCCGGCATGGGGCTCTCGGCGATAGCGTCGGCCACGGTGGGCCGGCTGCGGCGGAAGGACGGCGCCTCCGCGGGAGCGTCCGACGTCGGTTCGGCAGCTTGGGAGGCCGTCTCACCCGCCGCAGGGGACGGCACCGAAGCCGGAGCAGCAGGAACGGAGGCGATGGGTTGCTGTGCGGGCTGAGCATGAACCAGCCCGGCAGGAGAACCGGAGGCAGCGGCCGACGGTGCACGGGAAGGCTTGGTGGCGTCGGCCGCGGCCGCCGCTTCCGCCCAGGAGGATCGGCGTGTCACCGGCTGGCCGGCCTCGTTGGCACTGGACATTTCGGGGGTTACTGCTGGCATGGTTCCTGTCCAGGCATCCTGAACTGAGCCGTCGGCACGACGAAGGTCGCGGCGTCGGCGCAGCTGCGGCTGCCCTGCATCCTCTGCTTGGGCGCCTGCATTCTGATCCGCCGGATCTGGCATGTCTGTCCCCCCGGACGTTTCGGCAAACTGATATGCGGCACTGGTTCAAACAGTAAGTCTAGGTCCTGGGCCCGGGTTGCCCAGCCAGGCTTACTTCTTAGTGGCGCGTGAGGGCAGCCGCTACCACGGCAACGGTGAGCAGCAGAAGGACAGTAAGGATGGTGTACGCCACCCACTTGGGGCGGCCTTTGTGCGGGTTGATGTCCACATACGGCATGATCAGTGTTGATTACCACTGGGTGCGGGTGCAGGTGCGGGCCGGACGGGGATCCGGAGTGCGCGGCGCTTAAGCCGCAGCATCTGGTAGAGAACAATAAAAGGTACCAGCAGCGTGCCCAATAGAGCGCATAGCGCCAAGGCGTAGTCAGACAAAGCCACACTAATCTCCATCGGTCATAAGCTTCCTTACTGCTCATGAGATAAGCACGTGCCATGCCTGTTGACAAGTCACGTCAAACTACCGTGACAGAGCTTGAAGGCGGAACATCCATGCGTCGCTGTCAGCCCAGGCCCGAAAGTGAGGACGTAAGCGCGGCCATCTCAATCCGACAGGCAGCCCTGTGCAGCTACCCGACGCCTCTTCGGAGTTCCGCTCGTTGTACATTCCTACGGGACTCACGCGCGAGAAGTTACGGAGCTTCCTGGGGATTCCGCCAGTTCTCCTGAAGCCGTTTGATGAACCAGCGGGACTGCTCAGGACCGTAGGGCAGCACCGGGATTGCCTTGGTAGCGTCGTTCGGTGTGTCACGGATGGACTGCCGGGCCTGGCGGACGGCAGTTGTCATGGTGTTTGCCATGGTCTTAACAAACTGGTCGCTGCACGGCTTGCCGTGGCCGGGGATTAGGAATTCGTAGCGGTGCCGCAAGGCCGATATGTGCCGGAGGGCGTCGGCCCATTCCTCGGGGTAGGAGTCTTCGAACGAAGGATGGGTGCCCTGTTCCACCAGGTCCCCGACGTAGAGAGTTGTCGGCGTTCCCACCAGGAGATCGCCGTTAGTGTGGCCGCGGCCAAGGTAGAACAGGGTCGCCGTCAGGCCACCCAAGTCAACCAGTACGGGCTGGTCCTTGACGATGGCGTTCGGGACAACAATCCCAGTCTTGTCCCCCTCGCCGGCGGACATTCCCGGTTCCAACGTTGCAACATGTCGACGCTGCAGGTCGCCCCGCTGGTCGATCTCAGCGGCGCATTTCTCGTGTGCCCAGAATTCTGTAACGCCTTCCTCTGCAAACACGTCGTTACCGAAGAAGTGGTCGTAGTGGGCGTGCGTGTTGACAACGACAAGGGGGAGGTCTGTCTTCTTCCGGACCGCTTCTAGGATTTCACGTCCTTGTCTAGGACCGCACCCGGTGTCGATAACCATGGCGCGCTCGGAGCCAACGATCAGGCCTGTGTTTAGCAGGGATCCTTCAGTTACCAGAACATAATTGTGCGCGCCGACTTCGAGCCATTCCGACATTGTTTCTCCGTCCCTCCGGCAAAGCAGTATGCGTTCGTCTTGGTCCGAAAATTCTACTCATCCCCGCTTGTAACGCCTGATCCTTCTTTTAAGTGGCGGACTTGCGTGGCCCCCTAAGGACCTTCCCGCTGTCAACCCTCCCTGAAGGGCAACAGTGTGCGGTACACAGAGAGATGGCCGCTCCCCGTCACGTCACTCCCCTTAGCCATTCCTGACCATTGGGTTTCAAATTCCTCCCGCCCGATCCTCGGTCGGCAGTTTCTTGCTCGATGGCGTGGCTCAACGATGGCCTGTTTTGCCACCCACGAGCCTCGTCATCTTCTGTGTCTGCCCGCGCCCTATTGTTAGCAAATGGGCAGTTCAGCATCTGCCCGGCCGACCTCGCAAATCGGGCGGCCCCACTACGCCCGGTATGATCGGAGGGATAAAAACGTTGCTGTCCGGTGAGGGCCTCATGGCTGTTCATCAAGTCGACTCAGGGGGACTCCGGTTTGGACCTACGCGAATACCTGCGCATCATACGGCAGAACTGGATCTGGATCCTCGCCATCACCATGGCCGGGCTACTGATCGGTGGTACTGCGTCCGTTCTTGCGAAACCGACTTACACGGCTGAGACGCAACTTTTTGTATCCCTCCAGAGTTCTGGATCTATACAGGAACTCCAGCAAGGCAATACTTTTAGTCAAGCACGTGTGCAGTCTTACGTGGAAACTGCAGGGACCCCGCTCGTGTTGCAGCCTGCGATCGATGCGTTGGGCCTAAACTTGTCGCCGGCTCAGTTGGCAGCAAAGGTAAAGGCGAGCAATCAAACAGGCACCGTGCTTATTACAATCACCGTGTCAGACAACTCGCCGGTTCAAGCTGCGGCTATTGCTGAAGCCACCGCAAACAGTCTTATTCGCGTCGTCGATTCCCTGGAGAAGCCCAAAACGGGCGGACCCTCCCCGGTAAGCCTGTCAGTCGTAACTCCGGCCGAGGCACCGACAACGCCCTCTGGCCCTAACACACGCCTGAACCTCATATTGGGACTTGCCCTGGGGCTCGCACTTGGCATAGTCGTCGCCGTGTTGCGCCATTCCTTAGATACGAAGATTCGAGGCGAAAACGACCTTCGCAAAGTGACGGAACACCCGCTCCTGGGGCGCATCAGCTTCGATCACGATGCGACGAAGAAACCGTTACTTACACAATCCGGACCTCAAGGACCAAGAGCAGAGGCATTCCGGCAACTTCGCACCAATCTGCAGTTCGCCAACATTTCAGGGCAAGCGAAGACCATTCTTGTCACTTCATCCCTGCCGGGTGAAGGAAAAAGCACTACTGCCACAAATCTCGCGATCGCAATTGCCCAGGCTGGGCAGTCCGTTTGCCTTGTTGACGCGGATCTCAGACGCCCAATGGTAAATGAATACCTGGGACTGGATCGAAACGTCGGGCTAACGACAGCGTTGCTGGACTCAACTTACATGGACGATGTCCTACAGCCGTGGGGCGACGACAACCTGTACGTTCTGACGTCAGGTCAGATTCCCCCTAACCCCAGCGAATTGCTCGGATCAAAGGAGATGAGCCAACTTTTAGATGAACTGGAATCGGCTTTCGACATCGTCATCATTGATGCTCCCCCGCTGCTTCCAGTTACCGATGCCGCAGTCCTTTCAAGACATGGAGCAGGCGTTCTGCTAGTTGTGGGGGCACAGAAACTGCGCACTCAAGATCTCGCTAAGTCCATTACCGCTTTGGACATGGTGAAATCGAAAATCTTGGGCGTCGTCTTGAATCGCCTCCCTGCGAAGGGGCCGGATGCGTACGCCTATGGCTACTACAGCAGTGAGGAGTTTGAACCGGGCGCGCCGAAATCAAGGAATCGGCGACCAAGCAAGTCAAGAGCGACGAAGCCGCTCGTAGCTGCGCCGCGAGCATACGACCGCGAACCGAGTTTCTTTCCGACTGAGCCGCAAGGGACGTCCCAGGATTCCTCGGAAGTAAAGAACTTCTAGTTGCATTTTAAGCACTTCCATACTTGATCCTGAATGCGAACTCTGAAAGGCTCGACCTTTTCGTGACTCAAATTGTCAGCACCTGGTTCTACACTCAAGGAAGCGAAGAAGGAGGTAACTTCGCCCAACTACGAGAAGACTCCTCTTCCGAAGACTTCCGTGACATCTACCGGCGATGCATTGCAGTTTTTTTTGCCACCGCAAGGAGAGCCAATCCTGCCGCGCGCCTAGTGCTCTACTTAAACAGACCCTGGTCAACATCAAATACCGCAATAGCAGAAGAAGTGGGTCGTCTCCTCGATTGTCTGGAAGTAGAACAAAAGGTAATTCCATATCTCCATGAACCGCCACAATCGTTCACTAAATCTTGGCGCAACCAGTTCTTTGTTATTGACGTTATGGACGATTTACAAGAGGAACTGGAGCGAGGCGATTCGGTAGTTATCCTCGACAGCGACGTGATCTGGACCTCCAAATTGCGCGCACAATCCTTTTGGGCAGATCTAGCTTCGTGCGGCATCGCCACTTACGAGGTGGGCTACCATTCCTCCAAACGTGTGAACGGTCTTAGTATCGTTGAACTAGAAGAACTTGCGGGGCAAATCGGAAGCCCAAAAACTGCAAGAATTTCATACTGCGGTGGTGAGATCATCGGGTCAACCGCCGATCGCCTTCAGCGACTTGTACGTGAGGCGGACCGTGTGTGGTCGACCTTGATGACGCGTCATGAAGGCAATCACTCATTCGCTTTTGAGGAGGCACACGTCCTTAGCTTGGCTTACGGGATCCTAGGCGAGGAACCAGGGAAAATTGATAGACACCTAAGACGCTTGTGGACCCAGCCTTTGAAACCGCGGAACGTAACACACGCCGATCGGCACCTCACGTTATGGCACGTTCCGGCGGAGAAGAAGTACGGCATTGCTCGAATCTATCGCAGGCTTATCAAGCATGGTGTACACAAATTCATTTCCGAACCTGACAAGCCCTTTCTGCGGACCGCGTCGCGGGAACTTGGAATTCCTAGAAATACCAGTTCTAAGTTTCTGAAGGACATTTCAAAGGCGACGTCTTCTCGATTGATCGATAAGTTTTCGCACAAGGCTAGGAGTCGGTCGAACTGAAGTGGGAACTTCACTGGCATCCCAACTAGATATACTCAGTAGGAAATCTCAGGAGCGAAACATAGGCCTAACTTGGGAGCGCCGCCGTCCGCCGTTTCCCTTAATTTCGAAGAAAAAAATAATCCTTAACGAGATTTTATGAAAATAGCGCTAGTTCACAGTTTCTACTCATCGGATACCCCGAGCGGAGAGAACAATGCTGTGCTCGCCCAAGTAAATGCGCTTGAGGCGCGAGGCCACAATGTGCGCCTAATATCAAAACATACCGATGAATTATCCGCCGCCGCTTCCTACCAGATCCGGGCGGCTGCAAATGTACTATTCCAGCGCGGGCCCAATCCCCTAAATGAACTCGAAGAATTCGAGCCTGACATTGTACACGTCCATAACTTGTTTCCCAATTATGGCCGCCGTTGGCTTGATGACTGGGCTGGGCCCCTTGTTGCGACTCTCCACAACTTCAGACCTGTTTGCGCTGCGGGAACTCTTTACAGAGCGGGCAGGGAGTGTACAGAGTGTCCGGACTTCGGTTCGCATAGATCAATAAAACATAAGTGCTATCGCAGATCTGCTTTGAAGACAATCCCATTGGCTGCACAGACCCGGTCGGGCCTTCACGGTGATCGGCTTGTTATGCGCGCTGATCGAATTATCGTATTAGCGGAGCGCAGCTACATGAAGTACAAGGATCTTGGCCTATCCGAAGAAAAGATGGTCTTGCTCCCCAATTTTGTGGACCAAGAAGGCTACCGACCTGGAGCCCCGCGTGGGTCGCACTGGACGTACATCGGGCGCTTGACGGAAGAAAAGGGCATACTCAACTTGCTGGAAGCCTGGCCTGAAGAACAAGTACTCCGCATCGTCGGAGATGGACCTCTTCGAGATGTCGTCGTCACTCGAGCTGCCGGGATGTCGAATGTTCATTATGTGGGAACCGTATCGCCCTCCTCTATACCCAACGTCCTTGCCGATTCTGCAGGACTGGTATTCTCCAGTGAATGGCCCGAAGGAGCCCCCCTCGTATACGTGGAAGCTCTTGCCTCCGGTCGCCCGGTTGTAGCTAGAAGGGGCAGTAGCGTCGCCGACGACGTAGCAAGGAATGGCACAGGGCACGTCTACTCGACATCGCAGGAGCTTCGACAGGCAGTCGCCGATGTGACACAGAATTGGGAAAACTTTCGCGCTCAGTGTGTTACCAGACACAAAGAGGCGTACTCCGTAAAGGCTTGGGCCTCTGAGTTAGAGAACATTTACTTGGAGACTATAGATGGGCAGTCAGCCGGATGATTAAGGTCGTAATTATTCAAGAATACATTCCTGAGTACCGTGTCCCTTTCTTTGAGCGCCTGATCCACATTGGTGCCGAGCAGGGTATCGAGATACGGATTGCCGCTGGGGAGCCTAATCGCGAGCAGTCGGGACGAGCGGATCGGGCTTTACTACGAAACGTCATAAATGTTCCGCAGAAGGAGTTTCGGGTAGCTGGCCGAAGAATAGTTTTCCGAACCACAAGCAGAGCTATCCGCGGCGCCGACCTAGTCGTCCTTGAGCAGGCGAGGCGCAATCTTGACGTCTACAGACTGTTTTTGCCTCGAGTCCTTAGGAGAGTACCGTACGCGCTTTGGGGTCATGGACGCGATTACGTGGCGGCGCGTTCGACCTTTGCCAAATGGTTGCAAAAGAAGATCACGTCCCGCTCTGACTGGTTCTTTGCCTACACGCCGCTGGGAGCCAGATATGTTGGTGCGCTACCATATCCGGACGAGCGAATAACGGTGGTCATGAACTCGGTTGACACCGCTGCCATCAGGGCAGGATTGTCGCGAGTTAGGCAATCAGACATAGAACATTTTCGCGCGTCGTGGAACCTTCATGGCTCAATCGCTTCGTTCATTGGAGCGCTCGACGACTCGAAGCGACTTCCTTTCCTTATTGAAGCCATTCGCGTGCTGAATTCGCAGAATATAGACGCATCCTATGTCATTGCTGGAGAAGGCGTTCTATTGGAGCGCCTTAAGGCAGAAACTGCTGATCTCCAAAATGTTCGTTTCATTGGCCGCGCAGACGGCGACCTAAAGAACCTACTTTTAGCCGCCTCCAAACTTTTACTAGTACCTGGCAGGGTCGGCCTAGTAGCAGTCGACAGTCTAGCCGCAGGCGTACCTATTGCCACTACCCGTTGGCCATACCATGCCCCAGAGTTCGAATACCTTATGCCCGATCGCACAAGCATCATTTCGTCTGACTCTGTGCATGCCTATGCCGCCAAAGTTGCTGAGGCCCTAACTAACGATGATTACTTGCACTGCCTCGCGCAGAACAGTCTTGAAGCCGGCGATGCACTCGGAGTCGAAAATATGGCAAAGAACTATTTGGCAGGCCTAAGGGGCGCGCTTAGCCTGAGGGAGAAAAGTTGAAGATATTCGTGATAACCGCGTGCCACAACAGGCGTGACACCACGCTAAAATCGTTGTCCGCCCTGACGATGGCCGCCCGTTTTGCTGATGTAGATCTTAGAATTACGCTCTACGACGACGCTTCGTCTGATGGGACTTCCACCTCTGTCAAGGAAGAGTTTCCAAGCGTAGATATCATTGCGGGCACCGGCACCGCCTTCTGGGCTAAAAGCATGCAAGAAGCAGAGCGTCATGTTCTCTTTGATCGCTCCGGCCATGCGACGGCCGAGGACAGGGAATATATCCTCTGGTTGAACGACGATGTGGTTCTGGATCGCGACGCTTTTTGTCGTCTGACCTCTTTCTCAGACGCCCGTCCTGACTCAATAATAATCGGCGCAGTCCGCGACCCCTCTAGCCATGAGGTTACATACTCCGGTTTTCGTCGCATTGGCCGTCATCCACTAAGACTAAAACTTATTAAACCCGGGCCGGATGTGCTTCCGGTTGACACGTTCAACGGGAATTTGGTCCTGATTCCTTCCCATATCGCTAGGACTTTAGGTGGGATCGACGGCGAATATGGGCATGCGCTAGCAGATATTGATTACGGCTACCGCGCAGGCCTTTTAGGGGTACCCGTTCTATTGGTACCAGGCACCTACGGATTCTGTCCGAGGAATCCTCAGAAACCATGGCTGGGTATAAAGGCGGAATGGAAAGAGTTTATTGGGGTAAAGGGCGGCGGGCATCCCGCATCACTTCGAAAGATTCTCAAGGTTGGTGCACCTTTATCGCACCCGGTTTATTTTCTCGGAACGTACATCATCTGGTGGTTTCGCGCTTTTAAACAGTTAGCACTATCAAGGAAGCCTCTAGTCACAGGGGAATCGGATAAAGTAGGATTAGGGCAATAAAATGCACATCGGTTTCTGCGGTCCAGCAACCCTTACTCTGCTTCAGGACCTTTTAGATTCACCCGTCCGTATAAAAGGATATCCGTTCCCCGGCTCCTCGATGTTGGTCAAAGAGTACATACGACAGGGTCACCAGGTAACGCTATTCACCACGTCACCAGACATCACTTCAGTGGAAGTCTATAGAGGATCCCGGCTGAAGGTGGTGGCAGTACCCACCCGGTCGCGGGGACGCCGCCGCGCTTTCGATTTCTTTGCTCAGGAACGCGCAGAACTGGTTGCATCAATCCGCCACGAGCAACCGGATGTGTTGCATGCGAACTGGACTTACGAATTCGGCCTTTCAGCCCGAACAAGCGGGATACCGTCACTGGTAACAGTGCATGACTGGGCGCCAAGGGTTGCCCGCGTTAACAGGCACCCATATTGGTACTTTCGATGGCTGATGCAAATTCGCTGCCTCACGATGCAGGGACAGCTAACAGCACCCTCTGAATACCTTGCGAGCCGTGTGAAGACGGTGTATCGGAGGCAATGTGTCGTGATTCCAAACGGTCTGGATACCCAATCGTTTAAGGCAAGCGCTCCCGATAGTTCATCCCCTCAACTGAGAATAGGAATGTTGAACGCTGGTTTTAGTGATTTAAAAAATGTGAAGCTTGCGCTAGAAGCTTGGTCAAAGATCCGCGATTCGTTCCCGGAGGCAATTCTTGCTGTGGCCGGCCCGGGTTACGAGCCAGGGGGCGAAGCTCAACGTTGGGCTGCGCAAAATTCCTTTGAAGCCCAAGTCGAGTTTCTTGGCGGGCTGGCGCCTGAGGCCGTTCCGCAATTTTTTGGGTCCCTGGATGCGTTCCTACATCCGAGCCTGGAGGAATCCTTCGGCATGGTCTTAATAGAAGCAATGGCATGCGGCGTGCCCGTGATAGCAGGAAAGTCGTCGGGAGCCGTCCCGGAAGTAACTGGAGGGAATGCTGTCCTAACCAACGTCAACTCAGTTGACAGTATTGCGGCTTCCCTTCGCGCGACTCTCTCAGACTCATCACTGCGTCGTAAGTTATCAGTGGATGGCAAACTGTGGTCTCGCCGCTTTGAGCTGCAATCAGTTGCTGAACTTTATGTCGCCCAACTATCAAAGCTACTCGCTTAGCTCGTCAGACGACTACGGCCGTGAACTGTCCAAAGCGCGGAGCACACGGCATGGATTTCCAACAGCGATGACACCTGCCGGAATTACAGAAGACACGACTGAGCCAGCGCCAATAACTGACCCTTCTCCAATTTCAGCACCTTTCAGAATTATGCTTCTAGCCCCCACAAAGACGTCATCACCGATACTAACACTCCTGTCATTACTCCAGCTTGGAAGACCAGCGAAACGTCGCCCCGTTAACATATCGACAACGTGATGGTCGGAATCTGTAATGATTACGCCTCCGCCCACGAGAACGCGCTGACCTATCTCCACACTGCTGCCTGCCGATATCGTACAACTCGTGAGACCCGAGTCAGCGCCAATAACGATACGAGCACCGGGACGAAAAGTGCGCAGAACCACCGACCCTCGAGCCTCCAACGTATTCTTTCGCGTCAGCGCATTTAGAACAACACGATCACCTAGCTCAATATTTGAGTCCTTGGCACGAAAGACTGAAGTTCGTCCCTGCACAACTACATCGCGGCCGACGGTCACACCAATAGCACGTAGACGCATTTGATGAATGGTCCTGATGGCGAGTCGTAGATCTTGAACAGCTGATCTAGCCAGTTTTCTAAGCATAATTGCAGTTCCTTACAATGAGCGCCTGTATTGGCCTATCAAGCGAGAGGACGGAGCTGGCCGCGCTTCGCAATTCTGCGCCGGACTCTTCGCCATTGGTGCTTTGCACCTCGCGAGACAAGCTGAATCCGGTTCAAGGGAGTAAGTCGGTTCTGCGTGGGGTCCTTTGTGGAAAAGCCGTCGGGTCCTATGTATATCCGTCGCTGCTCACCGACAGCGAACGGAGGTTTAGCCATACGTCGCTTCATCAGATGAATTAGCAGGCCCTCGCGTACAACCGTCTCCGTTCGGGACACTCGAGCATACTCGAAAACACGGCCGTCATCCCAAACGTAGGTATGAAAGCCGCGCGCAGAGCCCGAGGCACGCAGTCGGAAATGCTCCCATTCAATGTTGAAAATCCGGTCGTCATTCCATATAGGAACGTCGAAGTAATTCAAGATTCGACGAATTCCTGCCGACTCATCAAAGTGAAAGGGATTTGGAGTACTGAAAACCCGTCTATAGTCAGCACCGGGAACGACCATTCTGTACCAATTTGCCGCCTCTTCGGTGTTCGGATATAGGGCAAAGCAACCGCGGATGAGAATTTTGGTTCGGGAATTAAAATGCGCGGCAGGTATATTACCAAGTATGTCGCCAAATATAACGTCGAGATCGCAATGTCCCCAGTGCGTATAGCCACGCACTTGGTCTCGAAATATATGCCCAAAGGCCGGGCGAAAGTCGCAAGCTTTATATCCTCTTGGAAGAGAGATCTCCATACCGAGAGCCGAGCTGGCGAGAGTACGAAACTCGTCCAAGGATGCGGGCATCACTTTGAGGTTCGTTGGAATAGGACCTAGTTCCTGGTCGGTTACGAGGAGGAAGTCGACCTTATGGTTTGACTGGATGCTGCGCAAAAAGATATCAAAATAGGATGGTAGTTGTCCAAAGTAGACGGCTATAACGAGACACTTCGGATCGTGAATTTCAGTATTTCCGGGTATCACACAACTCCTTCTCATCTAGAGCAATCCATATCGAGATGCGAGCTTCACGGGCGGCAGCGTCGCGCGAAAGATCGTCAGTAAAAGCAGACAAACCACCAGTAGCGAGGATGATCCCAAAACTGGAAGTACGCTGCTAGCGTTATCAAGCAATATAGACTCGACAGCTAAGACATTTGCCTGGACAACAACCCACACGGCGCCAGAAGCGCACACAACCGCGGCAAGACCTCGGACCAGCCTGGCTGTATCGAGGTAACCGATGCGGGCAGCCACAATCGAGTGAATTAGTAATCTAGCCACATTGGTCAAGGCAATACCCCATACAATTACTGAGACGTCGTTTAGGGCAAGCATTCCAGCTACAAGGGCGACTTGGGCAAACAACAAAACAATATCAGTCGACCAAATTCGCCTGAAGCTGCCCAGAGACTCTAAGGCGCTTGCCAAAAGGATGCTTACCGGTTGAATCGCGACGCCTAAGGATAGGGGCACAGAAAATTTGGCTGCCATCTCCCACTCACTACCAAGCACGACTGGGATTAGGAGTGGCGCCACTACCGAAAGTAGTGCGCCGGCTGGCACAGATACCCAGGCAACCAGCAGAAGCATGTCAACCCAGACCTTCTTGGCCCGTGCTGAAGACGCTACGTCATGCCTAAATTCCGGGTATACAGCTTGAACCATTGCTGACTGTGCTTGCTGCATAGGTATGGTTGTAAGCACTTCAGCTCGGTTCCACTGCCCCATCACAGAAGAACCAAAGGACCGAGTGGCAGCCAGCTTGCCGATGTTACCTACTCCGTACTGGAGAATGCCGGCAAGGACGAGTTTCAAGCTGAAGACAACGTGGGGAAATGCGGCCGAGAGGGGTCTTGGCCGTAGAAACTGTCTGTTTACGGATAACAACCACCCCAGGAGAAATAGCTGGGCCGAGACGGCAGAAACCACGAGCGACGACGCGGTCCCCCAGACAGTGACAGCCAAGACACCCACAAGCATCCCGCACACGTTCGATATCACCGTTGCAATTGCAAGCGGTGCGAACTGCCCCTTTCTGCGCGCTAGGCCAGTCATCAATGAGAACATGGGGGCGATTAGGGCGCTGAAGCTCAACCATCTAATAGTTTCAGAAGCAGAAGGTGCCGCCCATACGGAAGCCCAAAAGTCCGCTGTCAGGAAGGTGAAGGAACCGACTAACGCACCTAATAGAAGGGCAAAGGATGCCAAAGACCCGACAATCTCTTGAGTGACATCGGACAACCGCGCAACGGCCTGAGACATTCCTCCATTGGCGATAAGAGAAATAAGGGCCGTAATCGAGAGAGCAACGCCGTATGCGCCGAACTCGTTCTCGCCGGCCAATCGTGAAACAATGGCGGCGTACACCAGCTGGAAGAGGATTGTGGCTATTTGTGAACCATAACTCCATGCCGCTCCAAAGGCGACGCGTCTGCCACTTGCGCTCCGCGTCATGACTCAGTGGGACGCAAGAGGCGCTCGGACATGAGGTCGTGAAGCCGAACGTGATCGAAGTTTGCTCCCTTGTCCAACCTAAACCACCGGCCCTCATCGGGCACCGCGTGCCACCACGGATGCAGCGCCAGGACAGCGCCCTTCGATGCGAGACCCGCGGTGAAACTGAACGAACTGGGGGCAGCCACAAGTATGTCAGCCGCGACCAACCTAACCAAGTCGTTTGCGCTCGATCCGTTTAGGTGCAACTGCACACCCCTCATGGCGCTTAGCATCGGGAAGTCTTGTGTGGATCCTAGTGAGATAACTTCTACTTCCAGAAGGGGATCTCCTAAGGCTTTCCGTAGGTTTTCGATGACATCTACGTAGAACTCCTCCTCAATCCACCGTGTAATTCCCGATCCCGAACCATCGGAGGTCTCGCTGACGTCGCCCCGTCTAATATGCACCACAACACGTGGAGCGCTAAGGGCTTCCCGCTCTTGAATCTCTGTACCCAGCGACCCTCGCAGAAATGCGCGGCGAATTTCTGAAGAAGCCGGCACCTGATCAAATCGTGGATTGTCGAGAGCAGCGATAAAGACGATTGCATCAGCTTGACGATGACGGCGTTTGGCTCGTCGAATCGCTCCTTGCAGAATCTTGACGGATGAGGGATTTCGCTCATCGCTGGTAGGAGGTAGCTGTACAGTAACGATACGTCGCTGCGCGTCGTCCCCGTCTGGCTCAAGGTCTACTAGGTCTAAGAGACCTTCGTTTTTGCTGAGGTGCCCTCCCAAGTACTGAAGTGAGAGGTCGTTTGCCCAAAGAAGCCCAGAGAGCCATACAGATACCTGATGGCCGAGTCCTGGATATGGATGTATCCGGCTTCGTAGATAAAGGTCGGAAGGCCCTGATTCGGCTGGATGAAGCCCCTTCCCATAATATGCCCTCAGAATATTGGACATTCGCGCGCGTATAAACTTATTTACCGCACCCTCGACTTTGAGACGCAGTCGAAGGTGGATTGTGGTTACTGGGTGTAGTCGACGCAGGATAATCACTTAATTTCCTTCGATCGCGATTGGCATTGCAACCTCAAAGTTCTTCCAACACACGTGAATTCTGTTCCCATAAACTTCGGGCCTTAATTGGATCAATCACAAGTTCATCAAAGTTGAGAATCCGCACGAGTTGATCGTCTTGCCTAAAGTGCAAATCAGCAAACCGCTGTCCCTCCCGCGCCCTACTCACAAAATCGTCGGGAGTGAATCCGGCGAGGAGGTTCTCGACCTGATCGACAATGGCTCGGGGTGACCGACCAAAATGTAGAAAATCCCTAGTTCTCGGGAAAATTTGTTCAAATCCGTCGTGGAGGGTGGTGGCGTGTACACTGCCCGTTGCCAGGGTCGTAGGCAGGCGATCAGAAAAGTATGCTTCCTCTTTAGCGTAATGATCCCAATTCGCGGTGATCCAACCTGAGTGAATTGCCTTGTGTTGAAAGCTATAATCCACAGGCCCTTGAGCACTAGGGCCAGTCCAACCTTTCCCGTACACAGCGAACCGCGGACCGAACCGCTCGGCAAGGCGATGTACCAGTTCCACGCGCTGTCGCGCATTGGGATGGCCTGTAAAGGGTGATCTTGCCTGCGTCTTATTTGCTATTACGACAACGTCATACCTTCGTGATGCATCGGTTGGAATGGCGATATGACCAAAGCGCGTAGGATCATAAACCGACGAACACCATCTGACGTCGGTACTGCCCGTACGCAAGAAATTGGAACGAAAGTCGCCATTTCCAACGGTGAAAACCACGTCGGCATTCCGCCCGGCCGACCTTGCTTCGGGGGGAAGCCGGTGTCTCCAGCGGCTGTAGGGGTCAGCCTCATGATAAATCAATGCGAATCGGCCAAGGGATCTTAGTTCGGCGAAAAACCGGTCATCGACACTGGTTCCGCCGAGGTGTTGCATCATAATGACGTCCGGGGAATAACTCCTGACAAGGTCCAGTAACCCAGCCATAGCACCCCGCCCATGCCCTCGCCGCACCCGCCAAAGCAAACTGTAAACCCTGACATCTTCTAGCAATCCATGGTCCACCAAGGTAGCAAGCGCACGACGGATACCGGACTGGCGCCCCTCGCCCCATTCGTTGGGTACGTATAGCAGTCTCAAATAACTATCCTCTCGGGCGATCGGCACCAAGATGGATACGAAGCGTATAAACCCCGGGCTCGGCGTGCGTGACCAACTCCAGGCAGGCCGTTCTAGTCACTTTCGCCAAATCTCACGAAGTACGGAAGTCAAGAAGACCGTGTTACCCCAAAGGTACCGTTTCCATAAGCGGCGTGGTTCTGACAGCAACCGGTGCAACCATTCAAGGCCGCTACCGCGAACCCAATTGGGCGCTTGCTTCTTTGTGCCCGCGCTGAAATCGAAGGCAGCACCAACAGCGGCAGAGTTAAAGCCTTCTTCCGCCAAGCGACGAGCTTCAAAATCCTGCTTAGGGGTACCTAGCCCGACCCATACAATATCGGGATCACACATTCTGATAGCCGCATCTTGCTCAGCCAGCTCGAACGCCGTCAGTTCTCGGAAGGGTGGGCTGAACGCACCGACAATCCTGACGTTCGGCAGCCGTGCCTCGACTTTCGCTTGAAGCAATGCGAGTGTATCGGGGGTCGATCCCAAGAAGTAGTGCTTCACTCCAGTTTCGACGCCCGCCGCGAGTACGTCCTCAAAGTACTGCGGCCCCCGAACTTGGTGCAATTTCCCCGCCATATACCTACTGAAGAACGCTACCGGCTTGCCGTCAGGAAAATTATGCGTCGAATTTTTCACGCATGCGGCGAAAGCAGAATCGGAATGAGCGAGCGCGATGCTATAGGCATTGAGTAAGTGAATATCATGGCCACGTCCGGGCCTGGCTAGTACCTCTAGGGTCTGCAAGACCGCCTCGTCAGGTTGTACGGACCTGAAAGGTATCCCTGCGAAGTTTGTGGTAACGATGACGCGCTCCCCTCTGCGTCACACGGCCTCGGACCGTGGTGGCGGCTTTCATCAACGACAAAGGTACCGGATGTTTGCTCCGGCCCTGCGCACACCTGCTGACACAGAAACGACAGCTTGCAGTTGACAGTCTGTCAACGACTATGATGTTGCGAGCACACGTCTCGCAAAGTCGCACGGTCTAGGGCCGTGCGACTTTAAATTTGAAAATCTTGGGGGAACCATGGCCAAGCGCGCACTAATCACCGGAATCACGGGCCAGGATGGGTCTTACCTAGCTGAACTACTTCTAAAAAAAGGTTACGAAGTTCACGGGTTGATCCGCAGAGCCTCGACTTTTAATACCGCTCGCGTAGATCACTTGTATGTGGACCCGCATGATCCGAAAGCGAATCTGTTTCTGCACTACGGGGATCTTAGCGATGGAGCACGTCTTGTGACCCTTCTTGCTGAAATTAGACCGGATGAGGTTTACAATCTTGCGGCGCAGTCACATGTTCGGGTTTCCTTCGACGAACCCGAACACACCGGTGACACGACCGGTGTAGGTACAATCCGGCTGTTGGAAGCCGTTCGCATGTCCGGGATCGAAACAAAGTTCTACCAGGCTTCCTCGTCCGAGATGTTCGGTGCCACACCTCCCCCGCAAAACGAAGAGACCCCCTTTTATCCCCGATCTCCCTATGGAGCGGCCAAGGTTTACAGCTACTGGATTACGAAAAATTACCGCGAGGCGTACGGCATGTTCGCGGTCAATGGCATCCTTTTCAACCATGAATCTCCTCGCCGCGGCGAGACCTTTGTAACACGGAAGATCACTCGTGCTGTGGCCGCCATAAAGGCGGGTAAGCAGGATCTTCTCTATATGGGTAATCTCGACGCCATTCGCGATTGGGGCTACGCGGCGGAATACGTCGAGGGCATGTGGCGCATGCTTCAAGCAGATGAACCGGATGACTTCGTCCTAGCCACCGGCGGCAACTACACCGTGCGCGATTTTCTTCAAATCTCGTTCGAGCACGCTGGACTCAATTGGGAGGATCACGTCCGCTTCGATGAGCGATACCTACGTCCTACAGAAGTAGACGCTCTTGTGGGTGACGCTTCCAAAGCCCAAGACAAGCTTGGTTGGAAGGCATCAGTCCATACGCCGGAGCTGGCTCGCATCATGGTGGACGCTGACATCGAGGCTCTGAAACATGCCGGCAACCACTGGATCGACACCGTCAATCTGGAAAGTTGGAAGAGCTAGTGCCTGAGGACACCAAGTTTCAGCCTTCCAAGTTGGACAAAGCTGAACCGTTTTATGTTGCGGGACATCGTGGGCTTGTCGGTTCCGCTATCTGGCGAAAGTTGGATGGTGAGGGATTTACGAACCTGATCGGTCGGGCTTCCTCAGAGTTGGACCTTAAGGACCGCGAAGCTGTGTTTGAGTTCTTCGAGCAATCGAAACCGCGATATGTGATCCTCGCCGCGGCAAAGGTTGGCGGCATTCTGGCCAACAACACCTATCCGGTAGATTTCCTGAGCGATAATCTCCGCATCCAGGTGAACGTTCTTGATGCCGCGCGGCAAAATGGTGTGGAACGGCTCCTCTTCCTGGGTTCCTCATGCATTTACCCGAAGTTTGCTGACCAGCCCATCAGGGAAGATTCGCTTCTCACTGGCCATTTGGAGCCGACCAACGACGCCTACGCCATTGCGAAGATAGCGGGCATCATGCAGGTGCAGGCTGTCCGCCGACAGTATGGGTTGCCATGGATCTCTGCGATGCCGACAAACCTTTACGGACCCGGCGATAATTTTTCACCGCAAGGCTCGCATGTGCTCCCCGCTCTGATCCGCCGCTACGATGAGGCTGCAAAGTCAGGCCAGACGTCTGTCACCAACTGGGGTACGGGTTCCCCCATGCGTGAATTCCTGCACGTGGACGACATGGCAGATGCGTGTCTGCATCTACTTGAGAATTATGACGGCCCTTCCCAGGTGAATGTCGGAACAGGCTCCGACGTAACGATCAAGGAACTGGCTACTATTGTCGCCGGAGCAGTCGGTTACACAGGGGAAATTAAATGGGACACGTCAAAGCCCGACGGAACTCCGCGAAAGCTCCTCGACGTCTCCCGGCTCGCTGAGGCTGGATGGAAGTCTTCCATAGGCCTTGAAGAGGGAATTGGTTCCACCGTGGAGTGGTATCGCGCAAATATCGAGAGCATTCGCGGCTAGCTCTGCAGGTCAGTCGGTGTCGGAAGCCTAATCTCTGGGGGACTTTTCGTGAAAGAGGTGCGTGACTGGCGGTTCAAATGTAGCCGACAGTTGCGAATTGTTGACGCTTTCGTGGTTACCTGGGCTGTTGCTGGTGCCTATGTCATCCGCTTCGGCTGGGCAGCGGACTTCGTCGTTGCTGGCGAGGAAAGCATCTACATATGGCTCTCCATGGCACTAGTCGCGGCATGGTGGATCATGCTTGGAGCTTGGAATAGTCGCCAAAGTCGCATTTTGGGTGCAGGACCTGACGAATACAAGCGGGTAGCCGCAGCGTCATTATGGTTGTTTGGGCTGGTGGCCATCGTGTCGTACGTACTACGGCTAGATACTGCCCGTGGCTATGTCGGGGTGGCTTTGCCGGCGGGCTTATTCGGACTCCTACTTTCACGATGGCTTATCAGGCAGCACCTCAATGTGAACCGGCAAATGGGACAAAGTATGTCCCGGTTACTGTTACTCGGAGGCCCAAGCGCAGTTGCGCATCTGGCTCGTTCCTTAAAGACCGCCAAACATGCTGGATATCTGCCAGTTGCGGTGTACACACCAAACACAACAGAGTTTCCAACCGTCGAACCCGAATCCGGACTTCCCGTAGTAGGAAACTCGCCAGACGCAAAGTCAATTGTGGCAGCAATCGAGGCTTGTCACGCCGATGCGGTAGCTGTTTCCGCTGGAGTGCAGCTACACCCACAAACACTCAGACATCTGGGATGGGAACTTGCTTCCCGAAATGTCGGACTGATTATGGCTCCCGCACTTACAGACATAGCGGGGCCACGGATCCACACTCAGCAAGTCGCGGGACTTCCGTTGATCCACGTCACTACGCCTACTCTCGAAGGAGGTCAAAGAGTAGCGAAGCGGCTGTTTGACGTGGCGGTATCTGCTCTCCTAATCGTGGTCAGCCTGCCTGTCATGGCAATCGTTGCGGCCCTGATCAAGCTAGTTGACGGGGGCCCCGTCCTGTTCAAGCAGGATCGAGTGGGCATAGAGGGTGCCAAGTTCCAGATGTTCAAATTCCGGTCAATGGTTGTTGACGCGGAATCGCGACTGGATTCCCTCAAGAAAGGCAATGACGGTAACGGTCTCCTCTTTAAAATGAAGGAAGATCCGCGCGTCACGTCAATCGGCAGGCTCCTCCGTAAGTTCAGTCTGGACGAACTGCCCCAGCTGTTCAACGTCTTCATGGGATCGATGAGCCTTGTTGGCCCACGCCCACCCCTGCCTTCCGAAGTTGAAGCCTACGAACAAGATGTGAGGCGAAGACTGCTGGTCAAGCCAGGGCTTACGGGGCTGTGGCAAGTTAGCGGCCGCTCTAATCTTTCTTGGCAGGACTCCGTGCGCCTTGACCTTTACTACGTTGAAAACTGGTCATTGGCCGGAGACCTTCTCATACTCATAAAGACCTTCCGCGCAGTTTTCCAAAGCTCCGGAGCATACTGAATTTCTGGCGGCCGACTAAAGCCCCGGGGAAGGAAAAAGATCTATGCGAATAACAGTCATCGGATGTGGTTACCTAGGTGCCGTCCACGCTGCGTGTATGGCAAAACTTGGTCATGAAGTGGTGGGCATCGATGTAGATGAACGAAAAGTATCGGCCTTGTCTGCTGCCAGCGCCCCCTTCTTTGAGCCTGGTTTGGATGCCTTACTCAAAGAAGTCCAGGAGACGGGAAGGCTTTCCTTTTCCACTGATATGGCCTCCGCAAAGGGAAGCTCGGTGCACTTCATCTGTGTTGGAACTCCGCAGAAGAAGGGAGAAAACGGAGCTGATTTGACGTACGTCGATGCTGCAACAAGAGATCTTCTGCCCTATCTCTCTCCTGGCGACCTCATTGTAGGCAAGTCAACAGTCCCGGTTGGGACTGCCGCGCGGCTCGCGGGCATCATCGAACAAACTCAGCCAGCGGTGCACACGATGTGGAACCCAGAGTTCCTTCGAGAAGGGCACGCTGTTTCAGACACACTCCATCCCGACAGGCTGGTTTACGGCATAGCTGGAGGTTCTGAGGAGCATATTGCTGTTCAAGTACTCGACCGGGTTTACGCAACTCCTCTAGAAACTGGAACCCCTCGACTAGTTACAGATCTGCCAACGGCCGAGCTGGTCAAGACGGCGGCAAACTCATTTTTGGCTACCAAAATTTCCTTCATCAATGCCATGGCCGAACTATGCGATGCGGCGGGCGCCGACGTGACCATGCTGGCAGATGCGATAGGTCTAGATGACAGAATTGGACGCAAATTCCTCAACGCCGGCATTGGATTCGGCGGCGGCTGTCTGCCGAAAGATATTCGTGCCTTCATGGCACGCGCAGGTGAATTGGGTGCGGACCAAGCGTTGACTTTTCTTCGTGAGGTAGATGCCATCAACATGAGGCGTAGGACCCGGGTGGTAGAACTAGCCCGAGAACTTTGTGGGGGTTCACTTTTAGGGCAGCGGATCACGGTATTGGGGGCTGCGTTCAAACCCGAAAGCGACGATGTTCGCGATTCCCCGGCGTTGAGTATCGCAGCGCAACTCCAACTTCAAGGCGCGGTGGTGACGGTGACGGACCCGAAAGCACTTCACAACGCCGCGCGCCGATTCCCGGAGCTCCACTACGAAGAATCAACGGAAGTGGCCCTCCAGAGAGCGGATGCACTTCTGTTATTGACGGAATGGCAGGAGTATCGAGACTTGGATCCCTACGAAGCCTCAGCGTTCGTTTCCTCTTCCAAGATCTTGGATGGCAGAAACATCCTGGATGCCAGCAAATGGCGCGCTGCTGGTTGGACGTACCGCGGGCTGGGCCGCCCCTAGCATGGATGCGCTTACTCCACAGGAGATTTTGGTGCTCGGGCACAGTCCTGAAGTGGCGAAACGAAGAAGACGGAAGAGCCAACGAAGGCTAACGAAGGTCGGCCTGGCGATCTTTATTCCCCTTGTACTTCTCGGCGGCGGAACGGCGTGGTTGGGGCTAAAGGCATCTTCAATCAGGCATGAGCTGGAGGTGGCCGCTGGCCTGGTTTCGCAGCTAAAGCAAGAAATTCTAGCTTCAGATGCAGAATCCGCTGCAGACACGGTAACGGTCCTGCGTCAACACACTGTGGCCGCGCGCCAAGCTTCGGAGGACCCCCTATGGACCCTTGCTTCTGGCGTCCCTTGGGTTGGACCCAACGTCAGCGCCGTGTCCGAGGTAGCGCGATCAGCTGACGACGTCGCAACACTTGGCCTTAGTCCTCTGATCCATGCCTACGAATCTCTCAACTGGGACGCGCTGATACCGAGCGCTTCAGGGAGCAACCTCGAGCCGCTCAAAGCTGCCGCCCCGTCTGTGGCGTCAGCGGCCTACAGCGTTCGGGCTTCCTCAGAGCGACTGCAAGCAATTGATACTTCTCAACTGCTGCCACAAGTCGCAAGTCCGCTCCGGGATGCAACGGAGGAACTGAAGCAAGCTACGGGCGCACTTGATTCAGCAGCGGATGCGGCCAGCCTTGCTCCAGGAATGTTGGGAGCGGATGTCTCCAAGAACTATCTCCTCATGATCCAGAACAACGCGGAAACTCGGGCATCAGGCGGAATACCTGGGGCGTTGGCGGTTGTCACATTCGACCATGGAAAGCTTTCCCTCGGGGCTCAAAAGAGCGCCGGCGACTTGGGAATAATGTCGCCTATCATTCCCGTCGATCAGCAGCAGCAGCAGATCTACTCCAGTCGACTTGGTAAGTACATGCAGGACGTAAATCTCACGCCTGACTTCCCCACCGCTGCAGCAACAGCCCAGGCAATGTGGGAAAAGAAGACAAGCCAACATCTTGACGGAGTCATTTCCATTGACCCTGTAGTGCTGAGCTATATTCTGCAGGCAACAGGACCAATTGCGGTCACCGACCCGGAGTTGGCTACGGTTAGGGCTGCAGGATTGCCATCGCAACTCACTGGCAGCAACGTAGTGCCGACTCTCCTATCCGACGTTTACGCCAAGATCCCAAATCCAAAGCTGCAGGACGCCTACTTTGCAGGTGTGGCGAAGGAAGTGTTTGCTGCCCTGTCCAGCGGCAAGGGAGAAGCAAAAGGCCTCATCACAGGCCTCACCAGGGGTACGGAAGAAGGACGAGTGCTGTTGTGGTCAACAAATGCATCTGAGCAGGCAAAAATTCTAAAATACCCCCTGAGTGGATCTGTTTCCGGGCCCAGCA
The DNA here is from genome assembly GCF_052046035.1 of Paenarthrobacter sp. 22069. Taxonomy (NCBI): domain Bacteria; kingdom Bacillati; phylum Actinomycetota; class Actinomycetes; order Micrococcales; family Micrococcaceae; genus Paenarthrobacter; species Paenarthrobacter sp. 22069. The sequence goes on from NZ_JBQEQF010000030.1 coordinate 27,443, forward strand.
TTTCCCCGGCGCAATTTGGGGTCTACTTCAACGACGGTACGGGCGCCAAGATGGACTACTACGTGAAACGGACAGTCCAGCTCATCAAAGAATGTCCAGCGGACGGCTATGAGCAGACGACTGTACGCGTTACTAGCACCAATACAGCGCCGGGAGACGCTGGCACGACTCTTCCGGCCTATGTCACGGGTGCCGGGGTTTTCGGAATTGCACCGGGGACGGTTCAAACCAACGTCGTAGCCTATGGCCCTGCGCAAGCAAACGTGGAGTCGGCCACCATTGACGGCCAAAAGACCCCTTTCGCCCCGTACATCCATGCGAACAGGCCGGTTGGTGTGATCGCAGTGCAGCTTGCGCCCGGCGAAAGCAAGACGGTTGACTTCACTTTCGGGAAGATCGTTCAGCACACGGAACCTAACGTGGTTGTCACACCCACTGTGCAGCATGTAAAGGACGTAATCCTTCCGACCGAAATCGCCTCCTGCGATCAAGGCCAGTGACGGCTTCGTTAACACTATGTAAACCGACTGGATTGAGGTTGGTTACAACGGAACCGGGATGGTACCGTCTTTCTTGGGATATCTATCCGTAGTTCTGCACATGGTCTCGTGCGGAGGGGACATTTCCCCACATCGGGTATCAAAAAACTTAAACGTCTCCGGGGGGACACACATGAAGAAGACTCTCGCTGCACTGGCACTTGCAGGCTCCATCGCACTGATCGGCTCGGCACCCGCCATGGCCGCAACTTACCCGGCACTTCCGCCGCAGGCCGCCGTATCTGACGGCACCGTCGGCCCGGGTGAAACCTTCCTCTTCCGCGGCCAGGGCTTCCTCGCCGGAGAACGCCTCATCATCCGCGTTACGCCCGGCCAGGCACCGGCCTCCAACGGCGCCAACATCGCCGGCAGCCGGGCAGTTGCAGCCCGGATCAACGTTGTCGCCGAGGCGCAGGAGCTCTCCGCAACCGCAGACGCACAAGGTGCAGTTGCCCTGCCGATCGCGATCAACGAAGCAGGCACCTACTCCATCACTGCAACCGGCACCCAGTCCGGCATAACCGTAGGTCCCGTTATGGTGACGGTTGCGGCTTCCCTGGCCAACACCGGCTCCGTCGCAGGCAACGCCGGCGGCGCTCCGCTGGCCAACACGGGCGGCCTGGCCAACACCGGCGCCGACTCGGGTCTGATCCTGTGGACCCTGGTGGGCGCAGGCGCACTTGCCGCCGGTGCAACCTCCGTTGTGGTGGTTCGCCGCCGCGCCAAGGCTGAGGTCGCTGCCTAGCACAACCGCTTTTTAGCACCAACGAAGGTGGGTGCATCTCCGGAAACGGAGATGCACCCACTATTTTGCTTTGTATGGTATCTATTTGATCTATGGGGAGACATTGGCGCAGAGCACCACGGGAATACGACACGTCTGTTCCACTCCCCCGGCCACAAGTGCTGGGCTACGCCCTCCTCGTCGCACTCGCTGCCTGCGCCTTGGCCACCGCCGCGTTTGCCCTTCTGCGGACGTCCTGAGATCCTGTTGAGGCACCTTTACACCCACCGGCTGTGGCAGATAATCCTCGCGGCCATGGTGGCGCCCTTGGCCCTCGTTGGCTTCTGGCCAACACCCGTGGACCAGCCCGCCTCCAAGCAGCTAGCGTGTGTGTTGATTTCCCTCCACCAGCACGGCATTCCCCGCTGGTTTAACTACAATTTCGTGGAAGCCTCAGCCAACGTTGCCCTGTTCATTCCCGTTGGTTTCGTAGCCGCCTTGGCTTTTCCAAACAAACGATGGTGGCAAATCGGCGCTTTCGGAATGCTTGTTTCCGGCTGCATCGAATTGGGGCAGTTCCTGTTTCTTCACAGCCGCTTTGCAAGCCCGTCAGATGTCATGACCAACACGTCAGGCGCTGTCATCGGCGCCTTGGTGGCCGTCCTGGCCACGCAAAGAAGGAGGCCCGCCGCCTTCCGGCAACGGGCCTCCCAAAACCTCTAGGGCGTCAGACTAACCGACAAAGCTCTTCATCCAGGTCTTCAGGTCCTCGCCGAACTCCACGCGCTCGGACGCGAGGGTGATAACGGCCTTGAGGTAGCTCAGCTTGTCGCCGGTATCGTAACGGCGGCCCTTGAACACCACGCCGTACACGCCGGAGCCTTCACCCTCGCCTGCGGCAAGGGTCTGCAGCGCGTCGGTCAGCTGGATCTCGCCGCCACGGCCCGGCTCCGTCTTCTCAAGGACACCGAACACATTGTGGTGCAGCACGTACCGGCCAATCACAGCCAGGTTAGACGGGGCCTCGCCGACGGCGGGCTTCTCCACCAGGCTGTTGACCCGGACGTAGTCCTCGCCGTCCACGGCAGTGATGTCTGCGCAGCCATAAGCGCTGATCTGAGACGGATCAACCTCGATCAGGGCGATCACAGATCCACCAGTCTTCTGCTGAACCTCCATCATGGTGCTGAGCAGGTCCTCGGCCTCGTCGATGAGGTCATCACCCAGGAGCACGGCAAACGGCTCGTCACCGACATGCTGCTGCGCACACAGCACCGCGTGACCCAGGCCCTTGGCTTCCCCTTGGCGGACGTAGTGGATGGGGCCAAGGTTGGAGGCGTACTCCACCATGCCCAGCTTGTCCTTGTCCCCCTTGGCCTCCAGCGCGGCTTCCAAACCAGGTTCGCGGTCGAAGTGGTCCTCCAGAGCACGCTTGTTGCGGCCAGTGATCATCAGCAAGTCCGTGAGGCCGGCATCAACCGCTTCCTCCACCACGTACTGGATGGCCGGGCGGTCAACCACCGGCAGCATTTCCTTCGGCATTGCCTTGGTGGCGGGCAGGAAGCGTGTCCCCAATCCGGCAGCAGGAATGACGGCTTTGGTAATAGCTTTCCCCTTAGTCATAGCTGCACCTTACAAATCCGCGGCAGACAAAGGCAATTTGCCCCCGGTGAATTTCGGCTCGCGCTTCTCCTGAAACGCACGGAAACCCTCCGCGTAATCGTCCGTTTTGCAGAGCCGTGCCTGCTCCCCGTTTTCCTCCTGCATGGCCTGCCACAGGCCCAGCCGCTGGTCGCGGATGTGCCCAACCAACTCCTTCGACGCGACAAACGCCTCGGTGGCTCCGGATGCCACGCGGTGGACGATCGCCCGCGTGGAATCCAGCAGCTCGTCAGCTGGCATGGCGCGGCTGAACATCCCCTGCGCCACCGCCTCGGCGCCGGAGATCAGGTCTGCCGTGTAGATCAGGTCCAGCGTCCGGTGCATGCCCAGCCGCTCCGTGAAGTACCAGTGTCCGCCCGAATCCAGGGTGGCGCCCAGCTTGGCGAATGGCGAGCCGAACTTGGCGTTCTCCGCCACGTACACCACGTCCGTGGCCAGCAGCAGCCCCAGCCCCACGCCCAGGCACGCACCCTGCGCCGCCGCGAACGTCGGCGCCGGGAAGGCCGCCATCTTCTTCAGCAGCGGCTCCACCAGCCCGCCCAGGTACGCCGCGGCGTCATCACCCTCCGGGGTGACTCCGGCGATGTCCCGGCCCGCGCAGAAGGCGCGCCCCTCTCCCCTGAGCAGCAGCGCCCGCACCTCACCGCGTTCGGCGGCGGCAGCAGCGTCGTCGTACGCCTGTGCTAAATCCCGCAGCGCCTGCTCATCCAGCGAGTTAAGCTTGTGCGGCGCGTCCAGCACTACCTCGGCGATGCCGTTGCTGATGGAAAGGGAAATCATGGGGCTCCTTTTGGTGAAAACGGATTAGACGTCGAAGTCGACCGTGACTTCCTTGCTGGTGGGGTGGCTCTGGCAGGTCAGGACGTAGCCCTTGTCCAGCTCATCCTGCTCCAGCGCGTAGTTCTCGTCCATGGTCACGCTGCCGGTGACCACCTTGGCGCGGCAGGTGCCGCACACTCCCCCGGCGCACGCGAACGGCACGTCCGGGCGCACCCGCAGCGCGGCGTTGAGGATGGACTCGCGGGCGTGCGTGGGGCTGGCCACCTCGCCCTGCAGGCCGTCCAGCTTGAACGTGATCTTGTACGTCTCCTGGCTCTCGTCCACGATGATGGGACGGCCGGCCTGCCCCTCCGGGCGGTCGGGCTTGCCTGACGTGAACAGCTCGAACCGGACGTTCTCCGGCTTCACGCCGCGCTCGGCCAGGGTGTCCCGGCACAGCTGCACCAGCTCGAACGGGCCGCACAGGAACCACTCGTCCACGTCGTCCGCGTGCAGGGCGGTGCCCAGCAGCTGCTGCAGCTTCTCCGAGTCGATCCGGCCGGACAACAGCGGCGCGATCCGCTGCTCCCGGGACAGGACGTGGTGGATTGCCAGCCGCTGCGGGTACTTGTCCTTCAGGTCCGCCAGCTCCTCCAGGAACATCACGTCCATGGCGGCCTTGTTGGCGTAGATCAGGTCGAACCGGGTGTCCGGGTTGGCGGCCAGCAGCGTCCGGGCGATGGCGATCACCGGGGTGATGCCGGAGCCTGCGGCGATGGCCACGAAGTTCCCCGGATCCCCCGCCAGGTCCTCCGGATGGTTCATCGAGTTCATGACGTTCTGGTCCACAGCCACGCCGTCGCGGCCGTGTTTGGACACGAACGCGCCCATGGGGCTCATCACCTCAAGGGTGTCGCCGGCCTTCAGCTCGGCATTGGCCCACGTGGAGAACAGCCCGCCCAGGTCCTTCTTGATGGCCACGCGGATCTCGCTGGTGCCGTCCGCGAAGCTGCGCGGCTCGGCGCAGATGGAGTAGCTGCGGCGGATCTCCTTTGGCTCGCCGGTCTCATCCGGGAGCGTGGTGCGCAGGGCCACGTACTGGCCGGGCAGGTAGTCGAACTTGCCGGCGAGCTCGGCGGGCACATGGAAGCTGACCTCGATGGCATCGTCGGTGAGCCGGCGCACCTCCTTGACCTCGAGGGTGTGGAAGGACGGACGACGGCGGCCGGTCAGCTCAGCCTCTTCGGCGGCGGTCTGGCGGACAACAGGCATGGGGCTTCCTTACAGGACTTTGAAGTAGTCGAACGGTTCCCTGCAGTCCTGGCAGACGAACAGCGCCTTGCAGGACGTGGAACCGAAGCGGGTGAGTTCCTTGGTGTTCAGGCTGGAGCACTGCGGGCACTTCACGGCCAGGCTCAGCCGGACGGGACCGGAGTGGCCGCCGGCGCGGGAATGTCCGCTGGGCGGGGCGATGCCGTACTCCTGCAGCTTCTGCTTGCCGGCCTCGGTCATCCAGTCCGTGGTCCACGCCGGGGCCAGGACCAGGTCCACCTGCACATCCTCGTAGCCTTCCTTTTCGAAGGCCCTGTACAGGTCGTCCCGGATGGCATCCATGGCCGGGCAGCCCGAGTACGTGGGCGTGATGGTGACCAGCACGCCGCCGTCCGTGCCGACGTCAACCTTCCGCAGGATCCCCAGGTCCGCGATGGTGAGCACGGGGATCTCCGGATCCACCACCGTGGCGGCGATGTCCCAGGCCTGCCGCTCAGCGGACTGCCGGGCGCGGGCGCCGGCCCTGCTTTCGAAGTCGCTGATGTACATTTCCATGACGGTCACCAGCTGGCCCCGGGATGCTCGCGGGCCAGCACCTGCATCTCCGCGAGGATGTAGCCCAGGTACTCCGAGTGCTTGCCCTGCCGGCCGCCGCCGGGCGCCGCCGGAACATCCGGCACCTCCAGTTCGGCTTCGGCGAGGACTTCGGCGGTCAGGCGGTCAAAGTCGTCCTTCAGCGAGGAAGGCGCGACGGCGGCACCCGCCTCTGCGAGGCGCTGCGTCAGCTCATCGTCGCGGAACAGTTCGCCAACGTATGGCCACATGAGGCGCAGGCCGTGGATCATCCGGGTGCGGGATTCCTCGGTGCCGCCGGCCAGGCGCAGGATCCACTGGCTGCTGTGGTCGCGGTGGTAGTCCACTTCCTTCACGGCCTTGGCGGCGATGGCGGCCAGGGTCTGGTCCGTGGACTGGGTGAGGCGCCGGTACAGCTCGTACTGGTAGTAGCTCACCACGAACTGGCGGGCGATGGTGGCCGCGAAGTCGCCGTTGGGCTGCTCGAACAGCTGCACGCTGCGGAACTCGTGTTCGCGGCGGAAGTAGGCCAGGTCATCCTCGGACCTGGCCGTGCCGTCTTCGTTGAGCATGGCTGCCCCGGCGTAGGTGAGGAAGCTGCGGGCGTGGCCCAGCTGGTCCAGGGCGATATTGCCCAGGGCGATGTCCTCCTCCAGCTCCGGTGCGCGGGAGATCCAGTGGCCCAGGCGCTGGGCGAGGATCAGGGCGTCGTCGCCCAGGCGGAGGGCGTACTCCGCGATGTCCTCGGACGGCTTGACCAGGCCGGTTTTGACCTCCAGCGCGATGTCCTCCGGGCGGAGGGCGTTGCCGGGAGTGATGCGGGTGGCGGAGGCGTTGGAGTCGCCGCCGGCCACACCGGTGGAGATGTCACCGTGGCCTCCTGTGGTGGTGTCGGGGGTGCTCACAGGTGCTTTACCCCTTCGCTCTTGGTGTAGTACGTGGCGTGCCGGTAGTCCTTGCCCTGGGGGCTTTCGAAGAAGGAGCCCTTGGAGTCGGGGTCGCTGGCGGCGATGGCCTCGGCCGGGACCACCCAGATGGAGACGCCCTCGTTGCGGCGGGTGTAGAGGTCCCGCGCGTTCCGGAGGGCCATGGCGGCGTCCGGTGCGTGCAGGGATCCTGCGTGGACGTGGCTCAGGCCGCGGCTGGAGCGGACGAAGACCTCCCAGAGGCCCCAGGCGGAGCGGTCATGGTGTTCGGGCTGGGCCGACTGCTCGGGGGCCGGGGCTGCCTTCGGGGCTTCGCGGTTGATCTCTGTGGCGGAGCTGGCCGGGGTTTCCGGGTTGCCGTGCGGGCTCATGCTGCGTATTCCTTCTGCTGCTTTGCTGACTGTTTTGCTGCGTAAGCGGCTGCTGCCTCGCGGACCCAGGCGCCGTCGTCGTGCGCCTCCCTCCGGCGCTCCAGGCGCTGGGCGTTGCAGGGACCGCGGCCGGCCAGGACTTCCTGGAACTCGTGCCAGTCCAGGGGGCCGTGCTCCCACTTCCTGGTGTCCTCGTTGAAGCGGACCTGGTCATCCGGGAGGGTGAGGCCCAGGACCCGGACCTGCTCCACCATCATGCCCACGAAGCGGCTGCGGAGCTCGTCATTGCTGAACCGCTTGATGTTCCACGCCATGGACTGCTTGGAGTTGGGCGAATCGTCATCCGGCGGACCGAACATCATCAGGGCCGGGGCGTACCAGCGGTTCACGGCGTCCTGGGCCATCTGCTTCTGGGCGGGGGTGCCGTTGGAGAGTTCCAGGAGGATCTCGAAGCCCTGGCGCTGGTGGAAGGACTCTTCCTTGCAGATGCGCACCATGGCCCGGCCGTAGGGGCCGTACGAGGCGCGGCACAGCGGGACCTGGTTGCAGATGGCTGCGCCGTCCACCAGCCAACCAATGGCGCCCATGTCCGCCCAGGTGAGCGCCGGGTAGTTGAAGATGCTGGAGTAGCGGGCCTTGCCGGCGATGAGGTCGTCCATCATCTTGTCCCGGGTCTGGCCCAGGGTCTCGGCGGCGCTGTAGAGGTAGAGCCCGTGGCCGGCTTCGTCCTGGACCTTGGCCATGAGGATGGCCTTGCGCTTCAGGCTGGGTGCGCGGGAGATCCAGTTGGCCTCCGGCTGCATGCCGATGATCTCCGAGTGTGCGTGCTGGGAAACCTGGCGCAGGAGGGTCTTGCGGTAGGCCGCCGGCATCCAGTCGCGGGGCTCGATGCGCGAGTCCTCGGCGATGATGCGGTCAAAGTGGGCCTGGCCTGCGGCTTCTTCTTCCGGGGATAGCTCAGCGGGCACTGACTGCAGGTTCTGCGCTGCCATGGGTTGCTCCTATGCAATGACCTTCTGGGACGTGCGGAATTATTTACCGACCGTTCGTTCAGGATATGCGGGAGCGCCGGACCCCGTCAAGCGCCCCTCTCCTGCGACGCCCGCTCACGTCTTGCCGCCCCTCCTGCGACGCCCTCTCACGTTTGGCAGCCTTTCCCGGCACGCCCCATCAGATCCTGCACCCGACGCGCCGCCGCCGTCGTTATGGCCTGTCAACTCTGGTTTTCCCGCTCAGCCCGGGCATATACTTTCCACGCTCTACCGGGTCCCAGGCAGCGGAACATTCCACGGTTCGGCGTTCCGACGCCGGCGACAGCCCATACACGCTCGCAGTTTTCCCCGTGAAGGATTGATGGTCATGAGACGGTTCCTGGCACTGGCTGCGGCTGCCGCTCTAGCCTGCATGGCAATGACCGGCCTGACTTCCAGCCCCGCCAGGGCCGCCGCCGGACCATGCCTGGGCGCCCCCGCCGCCGACGGCACCGTATACGGGGAGACCCGGCAGTTCGTGGACACGCAAGCGTGGTGGATGCCGGACGCCGACCAGGCCAACAACTCCATCACCAACAACGGCCATGTCCACCTGGGAGCGTGCATCCCGGAACGGGAAACGATCAGTTCAGGCAACCTCACCGTGAACGTGCGGGTGATCCTCCACGACAATCCCGGCCGAGCTGATTACGTCTCGATGGTTTTCATGACTGCCACTTCGGAAATCGTGGTCCAGAAGTGCTACCTGCGCGCCGCGGCACCGGACTTCAGCTGCCCGGGCCCGGCCGGTTCGGGCGCAGGCGACTTCACGTGCGCCGGCACCTGCGAGCGCTGGCTGACATTCTCGGCACCCATCTCCAGGTTCAACCACTCGGGCCTGCAGGAGATTCATCTCCGCGCATTCGTTCCGGAGCCGGACGGCAACGAAATGCGGGCGAGCCTGAATTGGCAGACTGACATCCGCAACGGCAAGTCCCCGTCCGACACCTCACGGTACACATTCCTGCGCGGCAAGGGCTGGTACACCCACGCCGGGTACTGCGAGGCGTCTGTCCGCAGCGTACCCCTTCCCGACGCTCCGGTCTCAGGTGTCTGGACTCCGGCTGTGGGCCTGACCACCCACCCCAATGGCTCACTCCCGACGACGCACTCGTTCATCTCGATAGACCCCGATTTCCATGCGGTTCCGGCCAATCCGGGCCTGGTCCTCTGGGACTCCGCGGGCGCGTACGGACCCCAGCGCTTCGGGGCCGCCCCCATTGCGATCGACACCCGGGTGCTGGCCAACGGCGTGCACAAGCTGCACCTGCGGACCTCGTGCCGGGACGACAAGCTGGGCTCCACCAACGCGGGCGTGACAGTGGTTCCGTTCACGGTGGCCAACTGACGGCAGCTTGGGCCTTCATTGCCGAGGCGTGGATGCCTGCAGACGGTCGGATTGACAGCATGCTAACTTTTGTGCTACGCCGAAAGTGTCCCTAGGCAACAGTCCAGCAGCCTTGCATGGGTGGAAATCCGCAGGCACCGGGCTCTGCATTGGAGGCATGAGAGTTCGTTCTGGAAGGCACGATCATGAACGACAACGGCAGTACCGAAAACACCCCCGTCCCGGACGGCACGGCCGAGGAACGCGACCTGCGCGGACGGTATGTCGAAGGAAACTTTGGCAAGGCCGGCGCCCAGCGCGGCCGCCACACCGAGGACGAAGAGGGCCAATACATCGAAGGGAACTACGGTCCGGCAGGCAGCGAAGGCGGACTGCCCGAACCCCTTGGTGACAGGACCAAAGGGGCCGGACGCTACGTCAAGGCCGACTACGGCCAGGCCGGGGCAACCACCGGCAGGACGGCCGCGTCAGAAACCGGCCGCTACCCGGAAGGAGATTACGGCAAGGGCGGCACGGTGGATCCCAAGCGCAAGTCGGCCGCCCCGGACGCATCCGCGGAACGCTAGGAACACATCGCTACAAACGGCATCCACGACACCCGCCCGCAACAGGAAGCAGGCTCATCTGCCTCCCGTGACGGCGTGAACGGCGCCCCCGGAAGTGAACTTCTCCTTCCGGGGGCGTTTCATGTGCGGGATGACTCCTCATCCCATCGAGTCCGTTCCGGGCCATGCCTGCGCAGACTCTCCTCAAGACACGCTTCATACCAAAAGACAGCCCCGATTTCAGGCACAGGAGTGTCAAGGCTTCGGTAAAGAGCATCCAGCAGCCACCCCAGTTCCTCATTGGACAGGCGGGGGATCACCGCGTCAGGGCCCCTGGGATCGTTGATGGTCCCGTGAAGCCGTGGGTCTGATACTGATTGGCTGGGCGCCGTGACAGCTTCCGGATCCTTCTGCCGGCTCCCCCGCAACACGCTTCTACATCCGGCCGGAAGCCAGGTCAGCATCGCCGTTTGGATCAGTGCGGTTGGCTTTCAGTTCCTCCGTGTTGACCCACGGTGACGATTCGGGCTTGGAAGCCTTCATGGACCGCCACACGGCTGCCCCGGCTCCTGCCGCAGCCATTCCTGTGATCAACCACCCGATCCGGGACGGGGATCTCCTGGTCTGGATCGGGGCCGGCGCAGCAGCTCGTGGCACGACCCGCATCAGTTGTTCATGCACCCTGGGGGTGAGGGTTTCCACCCCGCCGGCGAGTTCATCCGCCAACCGCCGCAACAGCGCCTGGAGCCGCGGGGACGCGGTTTCGACCCCGGTATCCAGTCCGGCCACCGCTCTCTGCAGGGCTGCCTGGACCCCGGGGGTGGCCCATTCCCTGCCCTTGGCCAGCTGCGACATGAGGTTCTCGGAAAGACGATGAACCTGCTCATTCTCCGTCCGTGCTTTTGCTGTCCGCATTGATGCCTCCTATGGATGGTGGTGTGGACAGGCTAGGCGCGCCAAGACATTCTGGAAAGGGCCCGCGTTGACTCGTAAATAACCTCCGCGAAGGGGGATACGTTGCCTCATTAATAATCCTCCGCTTGGGTTGGCGGTTGCCGGGGTGGGCGGATGGAGGCTAGGCCGGGTGGATGGGATTGACGATGGCTGAGCGCAAGGCCGTGACGAAGCAGCTGGCCAGGTCCTATCGGGCCGGGGACAGGGTCCGGAAGGGAAGAATCCTGGACGAGGTCGTGGAGTTGACCGGCTGGCACCGGGATCATGCCCGGGCGGTGCTTCGGCATGCTTTGGACCCTCCGCGGCCCAGGCCGGTCAGGCCCGGCCGGGCACCGGTATACGGGGCGGATCTGCAGCCTGCTCTGGTGTTCTGCTGGGCGGTGCTGCGCGCTCCTGCCGGAAGGCTGCTGGCGGCGGTGATGCCAGAACTCGTCCCGATGCTGCGCGACGAGAAGGCCCTGGACATCACGGACGCCCAGGCGCAGCTGCTCGGGCGGATGAGCGCAGCCACGATCGACAGGCGCCTGGCCGGGGAACGGGCCAAGCTGCTGCCGCGGGGCCGGTCCCACACCAAACCCGGATCGCTGCTCAAGTCCCAGATTCCGATCCGCACGTGGGCTCAGTGGGATGACGCCGTGCCCGGCTTTGTGGAGATCGATCTGGTCGGCCATGAGGGCTCGAACAGTTCCGGACAGTACTGCTTCACGCTCACCGTCACGGACATCGCCACTGGATGGACGGTGAACAGGTCCGTGCCCAACAAGGCCCAGAGGCATGTCTTCGCTGCCCTCCAGCAAGCCATCTCTGCCTTCCCGTTCCCGGTGATCGGCATCGATTCGGACAACGGAGGAGAGTTCATCAACAACGATCTTTTCGACTTCTGCCAGGAACAACGGATCACTTTCACCCGCTCACGTCCGTATAACAAGAACGACGGGGCCCACGTCGAGCAGAAAAACTGGTCGAGGGTCCGTGAGCTGGTGGGCTACCTGCGCTACGACACCGCCGCGGAACTTGCGCTGCTGAACCAAATCTGGGAGCTGGACCGTACCTTCACCAACTACCTGCTTCCCCAGCAGAAGCTCGTATCCAAGACCCGCCACGGGGCCACGGTGACAAAGATCCATGACGCGCCGGCGACCCCCCACCGCCGCGCGGCCGCCGATCCTCACACCGAAAGGAAGGCGGCAACCCGCATGAACGCCGAGTACCGGAAAGTCAGACCCGCGGCCCTGTCCCGGCAGATCCTGGCCCTCACCGGGCAACTCGGAACCCTCGCCACCGCCAAGCAGCCAGCGCCCATCAAACCGCCAGTCAACGAGGACTGGAACCGCCGACCCAACCGGAGGTTTTCCAATGAGGCAACGTATGCCCCTTCGCGGAGGTATTGACATGAGGCAACAGG
>NZ_JBQEQF010000031.1:0-39214 GCF_052046035.1 Paenarthrobacter sp. 22069
CCAACGTTCAGGATCGCTCCGGAGCAACTTTTCAAACTTACCCGATCCCCACCCCCGAAGCAAATCCATCTTCCAGGACCCACACCGAAATTGAAGACCACCCCATACCAATTTCCAGCGCCCTAAAGAGCAACCAGAAACAGGCTTTGAATTGGGGGGTTTTGCCACCCGCGGTTACCAGCTCTTCGCTGTCTCCCCCGCGGCGACTTAGAAAACAATACACGCAGTCCGGGCCCACCGCAAACCGGCCCTCCAAGGGCTGGACATCCCCGGGATTCCGCGGCGAAACCCGGCATGGAGCACCCAGGCGGCTTGCCGCCGTCGTAATTCCGGCGTGTGGGCTGCCGCACAGACCCCGGCACCCGCTGCCCGACTGCCGCGGCTTAACGCAGAAGGGCCGGCAACCCTGAGGTTGCCGGCCCTTCTCAAGCAGCTGGATTCAGCGGTACTGAATTACCAGGAAGACTTGGTGATGCCCGGGAGTTCGCCCTTGTGTGCCATGTCGCGGAAACGGACACGGGAGATGCCGAACTTCTGGAAGGTGCCACGGGGGCGGCCGTCGATGATGTCGCGGTTGCGCAGACGGATCGGGGACGCGTTGCGGGGCAGCTTCTGCAGGCCCAGGCGGGCTGCTTCGCGTGCTTCGTCGGTTGCGTTCTCGTCAACCAGGGTCTTCTTCAGTTCGAGGCGCTTTGCAGCGTAACGCTCAACGATGACCTTGCGCTGCTCGTTGCGAGCAATCTTGGACTTCTTAGCCATGTTTAGCGCTCCTCTCGGAATTCGACGTGCTGGCGGATCTTGGGGTCGTACTTCTTCAGGACCATGCGGTCAGGGTCGTTACGACGGTTCTTGCGGGTCACGTAGGTGTAGCCCGTGCCAGCGGTCGACTTGAGCTTGATGATCGGACGTACGTCCTTGTCCTTAGCCACTAGAGCTTCACCCCACGAGCAAGAATGTCGGCGACGACTGCGTCGATACCGCGCACGTCGATGGTCTTGATGCCACGTGCAGAGACCTGCAGGGTGACGTTACGGCGCAGGGACGGAACCCAGTAGCGCTTCTTCTGGATGTTCGGATCGAACCGACGCTTGTTGCGGCGGTGCGAGTGCGAAATGCTGTGCCCAAAGCCCGGCTCGGCCCCGGTCACTTGGCAGTGTGCTGCCATGACTTCTCCTCAAGAATTGAAAGTAATGATCCGCATATCTGCTGCTGGACCATGCTGCCAAGTGCGACCCACAGAATGTACGGGCAACGGTTAGTTACGCAACTTGAGCCCCTAACTACCGGCCACCCTGGAGAAAATTACCGGGCAACCGGAGCAATTGCGCACGCTCCGCGCACTTAGCGCCTACCAAGTCTACGAGGTGGCGCAATTAAAGACCAATCGGGCAACAAAGGGTGTATAAGGGGCCTGGAAAAGATCACAGCCTGGGCTGGCCCTTTTTCACAGCAGGATCATAGTTTCCGCGCCCATTGTGGATGCATGAACACGCAGCTCCTGCCGGCAACTCCGGCCGCAAGCAGCTCCGGCCGCCCGGAGCTCCCATCAGCAGCAAGAAGACCCGCCGGCGGCTGGTTTGCACGCCAGTACAGGCAGCGCATGCTGCGGACTGACCTCCTGACTGTCATCGCCTGGGCATCCGTTGCCGCGGCAATTTCCCTGTGGTTGGCCGACGGCGGAGCCACCAACATCACCTCACCTGCAGCCGCTTTCACGGCAGCCGGGATAGTGGCCGGGCTGGCGGGCATGGACCTGGTCCTGCTCATGCTTCTCCTGGCCGCGAGGATCCCCTTCATTGACCGCACCATCGGCCACGACCGCGCCCTGGAGTTCCACGGAAAACTGGGCAAGCCTTCCCTGTACCTCCTTCTGATCCACGGCCTCCTGCTCGTCGTCGGGTACGGCATGGCCGAAGGACTGGATCCGGTCAGCGAATCCATCAACCTCTGGGCCCAGGTGCAGGATATGTGGCTGGCATTCGTCTCCATGGCACTGTTCATCGCCGTCGTGGTGACGTCCCTGGTGGCTGTCCGGCGCCGCTTTCCCTACGAGTTCTGGTACGTGGTCCACCTCCTGACATATGCGGCGGTGGCAACGTCAATTCCGCACCAGTTCAGTGTGGGCGGCCTTTTTGCGGCCGGCACCTGGCAGCGGTGGTACTGGCTCGCCATCTGCATCTACACCGGCTCGGCCCTGGTGTACTTCCGGGTCCTTGAGCCCGTGCTGGCCTCCGCGCGGCACCAGCTGACGGTGGCCGGGGTGGAAGCCGTGGCTCCCGGCGTGGTGAACATCGTCATGAAGGGACGGAAGCTCAACCAGCTGGCCGAAACGGGCGGACGCTTCTTCATCTGGCGGTTCCTGGCTCCGGGCATGTGGTGGCACCCGCACCCGTTCAGCCTCTCCGCGGAGCCTGTCTTCCATGGCCCCGACGGGCAAGGGACGCTGCGGGTCACGGTGCGGAACCTCGGTGACGGTTCGGCCCGGCTCCTCCGGCTGCGGAAGGGGACCAAGGTGGCACTCGAGGGCCCGTACGGACTGCTTAGCACGGCGGCCCGGACCAGGAACAAGGTGGTGATGATCGGCGCCGGGATCGGCATCACTCCGCTGCGGGCCCTCCTGGAGAGCACGCCGTTCGCTCCCGGGGAGGCGACGGTCCTGCTCCGCGGCCATACCGGCCAGGAGCTCTATCTGGCCGACGAAATCCTCGACCTCTGCCAGGCCCGGGGAGTCAGGCTCTTCCACCTCACGGGGCCCCGTTCCCACGGCGGCTCCACCTGGCTTTCCGAGGACGCCGTGCAAAACGGCTACAGCCTGACCTCCTACGTGCCGGACATTGCCGAAGCGGACGTCTACGTCTGCGGCCCGGCGGCGTGGGCGGCGAACGTCATTGCGGATGCCGGGAAGGCCGGCGTCCCCGAAGAACAGATTCATCACGAAAGGTTTGACTGGTGACAATACGAGGAACAGTGGCAGCGGCCCTAGCCTCCGCCGGAATCCTCCTGGCGGGCTGGCAGACAGGCACGCAGGTCAACGGGATCAGCACCGTCGCATCAAGTACGACGGCGACAGGAACCACGGGTTCCACCGGAACAGGATCGAGCGCAGCGGGTTCGTCCGGGGCAACGGCCACCGGGTCAACTGCCTCCGGCACGTTCAAGGGAACCACTGTCCAAACCAGGTTCGGCCCGGTCCAGGTCCAGATCACGGTCGCCAACGGAAAGATCACCGACGTCACGGCCCTCCAGCTGACCAACACAGACGGCAAGTCGATCCAGATCAGCAACCGCGCCGCACCTCTGCTGCGCAGCAAGGTCCTCGCCGCGCAGTCAGCAGATGTCCAGACCGTCAGCGGCGCCACCATCACCAGCGACGCCTACCTGACCTCACTCCAGGCAGCCATCGATGCAGCAAACCTCTGACCCGCGTCCAAACGACGGCAGCCCAACACTGAAGGCACGCACCTTTGAGTGCATGGGAACGGTCATCGGCCTGACGCTGCCCGTCGGCTCCCCCGCGGAAGGGCAGCCGGGGCTCGATGAGCTCGCTGCCGCCACCGCCGTCGTCGAACGCCTGTTCCGGGAGCTGGACGGAACGTTCAGCCTGTACCGTCCGGACTCGGAAGCCAGCAGGCTGGCGCGCGGTGAACTGAAGCTGCCCCAAGCCTCGGCGCAGATGCGTGACCGGTACGCCGAGGCGCATGAGTGGCGCCTGCGCACGGAAGGGGCCTTCACCCCGGAACGGCCCGACGGCGTGCTGGACCTTTCGGGACTCATTAAGGGCCATGCCATCCGTGAAGCAGGAACGTCGCTGCTTGCCCTGGGCCGCCACGACTGGTGCCTCAATGCCGGGGGCGACGTCCTGGTCAGCGGCTCACCGGCGCCGGGGAGCACCGAGCCGTGGAAAGCAGGAGTTGTGGACCCCGCGGACCGCCGCACGCTCATCACCGGGTACGCGCTGGGCGGCAACAGCCGGCACAAAGCGATTGCGACCTCAGGCTCCGCCGAACGCGGCGAGCACATTTGGCGGGTGGGGAATGCTTCCGACTTCGTCCAGGTCACGGTTGCGGCCCCGGACATCGTGACCGCGGACGTCCTGGCGACGGCGATCGTGGCAGGCGGAACGCGGATGCTGAACCACGCGGCCGACACCTGGGATGTGTCCGTGTTGGCCATCCATGCAGACGGTTCGATGCTGGCCACCCCTGGCTTCCACCCGGCCTGACCAGCGGGGGCAGGTCCCTGCTAAAGCCGGGTGGGCCGTGGGTACTTGGGCCGCAGGTTGTCACCGGATGACTTGCCGGTGACCCGCCGGACCACCCACGGAGCCGCATACTCGCGGACCCACTGGGCGTTGGCGCGGATGGCCTCGGCCCGGCTCAGTTCCGGCACGGGGGACATGGGCGGGACGTCGATCGAGTGCTCGTACTTGAGGACCTCGAGGAATCGCTTGGCCATGTTGGCGTGGCCGGCGGCGGACATATGCATCCGGTCATGGGCCCACATGCCCCAGTCGTAGTATTCGCTGAAGCGCCAGTAGTCCACCAGCAGCGCCCCATGGTCCCCCGCGATTCCGCGCACCAGTTCGTTATAGATGGCGGTACGGCCGCGCATGGTGCCAAAAACCTTTGAACCGCGCGCGTCGAACCCGGTGAACATCACCACGGTGGCGCCGGTGGCACTGAGCTTGCCCACGGCGTCGTTGTACTCCACCAGGAGGTCATCGATGTCCACGCGCGGACGCAGGATGTCATTGGCGCCGGCGTAGATGCTCACCAGCGTGGGATTCAGCTCGACGGCGGCGTCCACCTGTTCCGCCATAATCTGCCGGAGCTTCCTGCCGCGGATGGCCAGGTTGGCGTAGCCGAAGCCCGGGTCGGCGGCGCAGAGCTGTTCGGCAGCACGGTCCGCCCAGCCCCGGACGCCGTTGGGGCGTGTGGGGTCTTCGTCACCAACGCCTTCGGTGAAGGAATCGCCGAGTGCAACATACCGGGAAGTGAAATCCATCCGGTTAGTTTGCCATCCGTTGCCGGAAGCAACCAATCAACCGGTCAGGGCTGCGTTTCGCGCAGGATCCAATGGTCCTTGTCCAGCCGCCCCACCACTTTTTCACCGATCCGCGCCAGGTCCAGCACGTCCTGCTCGGTCAGGGCATCAAGGAACAGGTCCCGGACGTCTTCGACGTGGCCCGGGGCGAGTCCCACGATGGTCGACATGCCTTCCTCGGTGAGGTGGGCGGTGGTCACCCTGGCATCGCGGGGATGCGGGCGGCGTTCCACCCAGCCGCGCTTCTGCAGCTTGGTCACCACATGCGAGAGGCGGGACAGGGAGGCACTGCTGCGGGCGGCAAGCTCGCTCATGGGCAGGAACCGGCCCTCGGCTTCGGAAAGCATGGCCAGTACCGTGTAATCGAAGAGGGACAGCTTCCCGGCTGTGTGGAGCCTGGTGTCCAGGGCCGCGGGCAGCAGCGTGTTGATGCTCACCAGCGCCAGCCAGGCGCGGCGTTCGTCAGCGTTGAGCCAGCGGGGTTCGGTCATGGTCCCCATTCTACGATTGATCCTTCAAGTAGCTTGCGCGGCCCCGTAGGCTTGGACCCATGTATGTTGTTTCCCTTACCTACCGGGTGCCCCAGGAGATCGTCGACTTCCACAACGACGCTCATATCTCCTGGCTGCAGAAGGCGTTCGACGACGGCGTGTTCATCGCTGCCGGGCGCAAGATTCCCCGCACGGGCGGGTTGCTGCTCTCGCAGGCCGAACGGGACACGCTCGATGCGAGCCTGGCCCAGGACCCGTTCTACACCAATGGCGTGGCCGACTTCGAGGTGGTGGAGTTCCACGCCGGCCGGGTTGCGCCAGGGTTTGAAAACCTCCTGGACACCCCGCCCGCCCAACCCAACTGACGGAGCCCCCTGCAAAGCAGCCAGCCCGGCTAAGGTGCGCCGCCGCCGTCGGGACTGTCCACGGCAAGCTTCTTCAGGCCGCCTTTCCGGGGGACCTTCACGGGTTCGGGCCAGCGCGGCCTGAGCGCATCCCCCAGCGTGACGCCGCGAAGCTTGCGGCCAAAGAGCGGCAGGACCCAATCGTGCACCCATCGCCGCTGGCGCCGCTCCCATTCCCGCATGCCGAGCCTGGGGGCGGGCTCCCAGTCCTTCGGCTTGATCTTGTGCGGCACGCCCAGCTGGTCCAGGACCTGCCCGGCGAGGTATTTGTGCCCGGCCTTGGACATGTGGAGCCGGTCCGAGTCCCACATGCGGCGGTCCTGGAAAGCGTCCAGGCACCAGTAGTCAACCAGCACCGCGCTGTACTTCCGCGCGATCTCCCGGACCCGGCGGTTGTAATAGGCATTGCGTTTCTTGAGCGGCTCCAGCAGCGCTGAAACCTTGACGTCGAACCCGGTGAAAAGCACCAATGTGGCGCCGGTTCCGGCAAGCCTGGCAACAAAGTGCTCATAGTCCGCCATCAGCGCCGGCATGTCCGTTTTCAGGTCCAGGATGTCGTTGCCGCCGGCATAGAGCGTGATCAGGGTGGGCTGCATCCGGAGCGCGGGCTCCAGTTGCTCATCGATGATGTGCCGCAGCCGTTTGCTCCGGATGGCCAGGTTGGCGTACTTCCACCCCGGCTGTGCCTTGGCAAGCTTCTCGGCCACCCTGTCGGCCCAGCCCCGCACCCCGTTGGGCAACCGTTCGTCCCGGTCCCCCACGCCCTCCGTGAAGGAATCGCCAAGGGCAACAAACACACGCCGCCCGAAGTCAGGAAGCAAGGATTCAGGCACCACCGCCCCAACCTAACGGCGCAAGGAGACGGGAGGACGACGCCGGGATGAACAGCAAGTGGGCGGCTGGGCGGCAGCAGCCGTAATTGCCACGGCGCGCCGCCCTTGGATCATGGGGTCCGGGACCCGCTGTCCGTCTGCATCGCTCCGTGCACCGGGCGGAACTCCCAGGTGTAGGTGCCGTCCGCTTTCAAACTCATCCTCAGGTGGCCCCAGGTGTCACTGAACTTCCGCTGGATGTAGGCCGGGTCGCTGGTGAACGAGCGGAGGCCGATACCGCCAGTGGACACCTGGAACTGCTGCATGCCGTCGGGCACGCATTGGTCCGCGTTGTTCACCGGGCAGGTCCGCTCATAGTTGTGCTGGGAGCCGGACAGCAACACCTTCACCCGGTTGCTCCAGAACATGTCGATCCAGGGCTTCGCCTGGATGAAGCGCGTGTGGCTGGACGTGTTGGACGTGAAATATGGGTCATGATAGACGGCCGCCAGGTGCTTCCCCGCCGCTTTGGCCGCCTTCAGATCGGCGTCCATCTCCGCGGTCATAGCCTGCGCCCTGGACGCGTTGTACCGCCACGTTGCCGTGGGCGCCACGAGGATATGCCAGTTCCCCTTGTCGAAGGAATACCACTCCAGGGCATCCTGGAACCGGCCCAAAGTGGTGCTGGTGGCGGACTTGGTGGCGTCCACGCATTGGCCGTCCATGAACCGGTCCACGTCATCATTCACTCCCGGCTCCAGGTCGTGGTTCGGGCCCGCGGTCCAGTAGGTCTTGGCCTTCACCCCGCCCCACAGAGTGTTCCATGCCCCGAGCGCCGAGCAGGTGCCCTTGTCGTATTGGAAGTCGCCGATGGCGAGGAAATTATCCAGCGATCCATCGTTGAGGCTGCCGATGATGCTCGCAGCGTTCTTACCGGAGGCCGAACTTGTCGACGTGTTTCCGGATGGGTTCATGTCGCCGACGGCGGCGAAGTCGAAAGAATCACCCGACGGCGGAAGGGTGGGTGTCGCCGTCGGGGTCGGGCTCGGGGTGGGCGCCGTAGTCGGGGCGGGCGCCGGGCTCGTCGTGGGGGCCGGGCCCGTCCCGCTTGCCGCCGGGTAGACACGCACCCAGTCCACCCGCATTTCGGCAGCACCGTCAGCGGTAGTATCCGGGAACCAGTCCAGCTGGAGCGTCTGGTGCATGCTGCCCGGAGGCTGATGGGTGGGGTCGTTGTCCTCAAACCACTTCACGCCATCCACGTAACCGACTATCCCGGCCGGGGACCAGTCCACTGCATAGTTGTGGAACTGGGAAACGTCCAGCGTCTTGCTGGCCCTGGTCTGGGAGTTGCTGCAGGAGAAGTGCTGGAAGAACTTGATCACGTTCCAGTCGCCCGTTGTTTCCGCGTAATCCACTTCGCCGTCGCAGGGCCAGTTCCCGCTGTCCGGCCACAGGATCGAAACCATGTGGTACTCATTGTCGCCGGACCCGGCGGCGCGGACCTCCCAGCGCCCGTACTTCTGGTTGGCGAACTTGGCGGACATGCCGGCGGTGGTCCCGTCCGGGGTTCCGCTCATGACCATGGCGGAGCCGTCCACCTTAACCTGCTCAGGGCTGCGGATGCCGTTGCCGGCGTGCCCTGCACCTTTGTACACGCTCCATTTGGTTGCGTCCGGGGCCCCGGTGTAGTTGAACTCATCGCCGGCGACGGGTGCACCCCAGTTCTGGGTGGCAGCAGCCTGGACGCCGCCCGGGTCGGTGGGCGCGGGGGTGGGGGTGGGGGTTGGAGTTGGGGTGGGTTCCGTCGCCACCGTGTCAGCCGCAGTGGTAACCACCAGCTTTGGACGCAGCGCCGGGTCCAGGGCCTGGTTCGACTTGAAGCCCAGCCACTTCTGCGCGCTGGATTCCAGCCGGAAATTCTGCTCCCCGCCGGTCGCCGTGACTCCCTTGGTGACGTCCCACTCCACCCAGGACCCCGTGGAGAATCCACCGGTCCTGCCCAGCCAGGTCCCGCGGGCCGGAGCGTTGTTCCACGTGACGCCCGTTTCGGTCCATGCGCCGCCCGTGGTGTAAACGTCCACAAACTCCGTCGATGTCGCCGCCGCCTCCGAGTACGCCCGCAGCTTTGCCGACGTGATGTGTTCACCGGAGGGGACCTGGATGTTGAACCGCAGCAGGCTGCTCCGCGAGATGCCCGTCCGGCCCTCAGTGGACCAGCGGACGCTCGTTCCGAAGTTCTCCGTGGGCCGGTCGGCCTGGACGTAACTGTCCGCCGCGGGTGCAACTGTCAGTGCTCCCACCGCATTCGCCCCGCTGCCCACAACGGCGAACGAAACGAGCATGACTATAAGTGTCAGGGCAGAGATGAGCGTACGACGGATAGTTTTCATGGAATGAGACCTTAATTTTCCAGTTGAAGTATCCGTAGTGTAATGCTTGTCACACCGAATGACACAGCATTGGCCGGTCTTGGCAGGGCCGGCAAATGTGTGTCAGCGAGCCGGAGGGGCTCCGGCTGCGGTTACCCTTCGGCTTTGCCCTGCCGCCAGTACCCCATGAACGCCACCTGCTTCCGGTCGATGCCAACGTCGCGGACGAGGTACCGGCGCAGGTCCTTGATCACGGCCGCTTCACCGGCCATCCAGACGTAGAAAGGCATGGCCCCGGCGGGCATGCCGGGGTTCTTGCTGGCGCTGATGTCCGCGGTCTCCATCCGGGCGGGTGTCTCCCACAGGATGTCCACGTCCACATTGACGTCTTCGGGCTCCGGGCCTGCGCCGCCGTCGTCCGCTTTAATGCCAACCCAGCCGGGCACGGGGACCGCCTTGCGCACGGCCTGCTGCAGCAGCTGGCCGTGCGGCCGCGAACGGCCGATGGCCGCGCCACGGGCGAGCCAGGTGATGGCGATGTCCGCCGGGGAGCCGAGTTCGAGGAAGTCGCCGGCTTCCGGGACTTCCAGGAAGGCGTGGCCGCTCATGTACGGCGGGAGGCTCTCGAGAATGGCGGAGATGGCTGGAACTGCTGTTTCGTCGCCGGCAAGCAGGATGCGCTGGGCCAGCCCGGGCCGCCACTCGATGCCGGAATAGGTCTCCGCCGTGACGCAGTGCGCGGCACGGTTATTGGGACCAATGACGGTGAGGGCATCCCCTGGCTTGGCGTTCAGTGCCCAGTTCGCGGCGGGCCCGCCGTGCCCGGGTTCGCCCACGTGCATAACGAAATCGACGTCGATCTCCGGGTACACCGCGTCCAGCCGTGCCTCCCGGACCGTGTAGGTGCGCATCGCCCCGCGCACCGCGGGATCCATGGCCAGCCAGTCCCGGTACCAGCTGGCCTGGCCAGTATGGAAGGCGGGGAGCGGCAGCCGGGTCCCGTCCGCGGACAGCGATGGAATCAGCAGCTTGATGCGCAGGTCCAGGGTGTGGCCATGGACGCCGAAATCGCGCAGCGAGTAACCACCGAAAGTCACCCTGCGGAAGGTGGGGCTCAGCTGCCGGACGGAGGAGACAGTGACCTCGAAGGCCAGGCTCATAGGCTGGGCTGCCGCAGGCTGGGTGGCGGCGGTTTCGCGGGTCTTCATGGGGCGGGCTCCAGTTCGTTGGCGATGGCATGATGGCGGCCGATGGGAATGATGAGGGGCGTGCCGGAGACGGGGTCCGGGATGACGCGGGACTCCAGGCCGAAGACCCCGCGGACCAGTTCCTCGGTCACCACGTCTCCCGGTGAGCCCGCGGCCATCACGGCCCCGGCCTGCATGGCGATGACGTGGTCGGCGTAGCGGGCGGCGAGGTTGAGGTCGTGCAGGACGATGGCAACGGTGGTGCCACGGCTCCGGTTCAGGTCCGTCACCAGGTCCAGGACTTCCACCTGGTGGGCAAGGTCCAGGTACGTGGTGGGCTCATCCAGCAGCAGCACGTCGGTTTCCTGGGCCAGGGCCATGGCGATCCATACCCGCTGCCGCTGCCCGCCGGAGAGTTCGTCCACGTCGCGCCCGGCCAGGTCCAGCGTTCCCGTGACCTCCAGCGCGCGCTGAACGGCGGCGTCGTCCTTGTCGCTCCAGCTGCGGAAGAAGCCCTGGTGCGGGTAGCGGCCCCTGCCCACCAGGTCACGCACGGTGATGCCGTCGGGGGCGGTGGGGTGTTGGGGAAGCAGGCCCAGGGTGCGGGCCAGTTCACGGGCTGGTCGGGAGTGGATGTCCTTGCCGTTTAGCGTCACGGCCCCGCCCGAGGGCTTCAGGAGCCGGGACAGGCCGCGGAGCAGGGTGGACTTCCCGCAGGCATTGGCGCCCACGATCATGGTCACCTTGCCCTCGGGGATTCCGATGGTCAGGCCGTCCACCACGCGGCGCTGGCCGTAGGTAAGCGTCAGGTCCCGGGCTTCGAGAACAGGCACGTCAGGCATCCTTTCGGTTGGCCGTGACCAGGAGCCACAGCAGGAACGGCGCGCCGAGCGCGCCGGTGACGACGCCCACCGGCAGGACGGTGCCGTCCAGCAGCAGCGGGGCCAGGTTGGCGGCGAAGTAGTCGGCGGCCAGGACGATCAGGGCGCCCACCAGGGCCGACGCCGGCAGGCTGCTTCTCCCGGTAAAGCGCCGGGCGATGGGTCCGGCCAGGAATGCGACGAACGAGACCGGCCCGGCAGCCGCCGTCGCCACCGCGGCGAGCGCTACCGCGATGACCACCAGGGCCAGGCGTGCGGCGTGAACCCGGACCCCCAGCCCGGCGGCAGCGTCATCCCCGAGTTCCAGGATGCGCAGTGGTCCGGCGATGGCCACGACGGCGGGAACCAGCACCGCGAGCGCGAGGAACAGGATGCCGGCGCGGTCCCAGTTGGCGGAATTCAATGATCCGTTGAGCCAGACCAGGACGTCGGCGGCTGTCCGGATATCTGCGCGGGTCAGCAGGAAACTGATCGCAGCCTGCAGCGCGGCCGCGATCCCCACGCCGGCGAGGACCAGCCTGTTTCCGGCGGCATTGCCCCGCCCGGCTCCGCGGGCCGCCCCGCCGCGGGAGATCCCGTAGATAAGGGCGGCCACGGCCAGTGCACCCGCCAGCGCAGCCCCGGAAACCGCGCCGCCGGAGGCACCGAACACGACGATGGCCACCACCGCAGCGGCGCTGGCCCCGGAGCTGATGCCGATGACGTCGGGGCTGGCCAGGGGATTCCGGAGCATGGTCTGGAACAGTGCGCCGGCGAGTCCGAACGCGGTCCCGATCATGGTGCCGATGACGGTCCGGGGGAGTTTGTCCTCCATCACGATGAAGCTGGCGCCGGGGATTTTCGGGCCGCCGGTCAGGTGGTTGCTGACGATGGAGAAGAAGTCGGGAATGGTCACCGTGTAGCTGCCCAGCAGGACGGACGCGAAGAACAGGAGCACGACGGCGGCGGCCAGCAATGCGGTCCGGCGCCCGGCCTTGCTGGTAATCACAGGCCGGCCCCCTTCCCGCGGCGGATGAGCCAGACGAATACAGGTGCACCCAGCAGCGCGGTCATGATGCCGGCCGGGACCTCACCGGGAAGCAGCACCACCCGGCCAAAGATGTCGGCGCCCAGCAGCAGCGCCGGGGCGGCGATAAGGGAAAAGGGCAGGATCCAGCGGTAGTCCGGACCGGTGAGGAAACGGACGGCGTGCGGCACCACCAGGCCCACGAAGCCGATGGGCCCGGCCAGCGCGGTGGCCGTCCCGCAGAGCAGGACGATCCCCAGCGCGATCACAGCGCGGGACAGGCCCACCCGCTGGCCAAGCCCGCGGGCGATGTCCTCACCGAGGGCAAGGCCGTTGAGCGTCCGGCCGGCCAGCAGGACCACCAGCGCGCCTGCAGCGAGGAACGGCAGCCCGGGCAGGATCACGGACCAGTCCCGGCCGGCAACACCGCCCACCTGCCAAAAGCGGAACCGGTCCAGGGTGTCCTGGCTGGAGACCAGGATGATGTTCATCAGCGAGGACAGTCCGGCGCTGAGGGCTGCTCCTGCCAGCGCAAGTTTGACCGGGGTGGCACCTTCCCTGCCCAGCGAGGCGACCAGGTACACCACCACGGCGGCAGCGGCCGCCCCGGCGAAGGCGAACCAGACGTAGCCGGCGAACCCCGTGATGCCGAAGACATAGATTCCGGTAACCACGGCCAGGGCCGCCCCGGCGTTGACGCCGATGATGCCCGGATCGGCCAACGGATTGCGGGCCACCCCCTGCATGGCGGCACCCGCCAGGCCCAGGGCTCCGCCGGCAAGCAGGCCAAGGACGGTGCGCGGGATGCGGGCCTGGACCACGGCGTGGTCGCCGTTCCCCGGATCAAACCCAGTAAGGGCCTGCCACACGGCGGCCAGGGGAACGTCACGGGCCCCCACGGCCAGGGACGCTGCGGCCAGCAGGACCAGTACGACGACGGCGGCCAGCAGCCAGGCGGCCTGCTTCCTCCCCGGAGCCCCACCGCGGAGGGGACCAGGGACTGCCCCGGCCGGCACCCGGGCGCCGTGGCCCGCTGCCGGACGTGCCGTCGTCGTACTCATTTAGCTGCCCCTACTTCACTGCGTCCGCTGCTTTGGCCAGCTGCGGCAGGAAGGTGTCCACGAACCACGGCAGGCTCAGCGGCGACGATGCCGAGATGGAAAGGGTCAGGGTGTTATCCGAATCCGCTACCAGGGCACCGTTTTTGATGGCCGGGATCTGGCCGAGCAGCGGATCGGCCTTGATGGCGTCGGTGGTGGAGGCGTCCGGGACCCAGGTGACGAAGATGTCCGACTGAAGTTCATTGGCCTTCTCGGCCGACCACGGGATGTAGAACTCCTTGGAACCCTTGGAGTTCTCCGCCACCACGGGGGCGAGGGTCATGCCGATTTCGCTCAGGAAGCGGGGCCGGTTGTCGTTGGCGGTGTAGACGTTCACGCCGTCGCCCTTCGCGGGCTCCAGGTTGCCGTAGATGAAGCTCTTGCCCTGGATCTGCGGGTACTGGGAGACCTTGTCCTTGATAGCGGCTTCGGTATCGGAAACCAGCTTGGCAGCTTCGGCGTCCTTGCCGAAGGCCTTGCCGATGATGGCGGTGGAGTCCTGCCAGGATGTTCCATAGGCCACGTCCGGGTGGGCCACCACGGGTGCGATTTCGCTGAGCTTTTTGTAGTCCTCTTCGGTGAGGCCGGAATAGGCGGCCAGGATGACGTCCGGGCTGAGCTTGGCGATCTCGGTGAAGTTGACGCCGTCGGCCTCGGAGTATTGCACCGGAGCCTTGGCTGAGCCGAAGCCGGCACCCAGCTTCTCGAGGGCAGCGTCCTTCCAGGGGGTGGAGCCCTTGTCGTTGCCGCCCCACTCATTCTTGGGGACGCCCACCGGAACCACTCCGAGGGCGATGGCGACGTCGTCGTTCACCCAGGACACCGTTGCCACGCGGGTGGGCTGCTTCTCGATAGTGGTGCTGCCGTAGGCGTGCTTGATGGTGACGGGGAACAGCGCGCTGCTGGAGGCAGATCCCGCATCCGAAACGGAGGAGGCGGGACCCGTGCTGCAGGCCGAGAGGGTGAATGCCGCAGCGGCCACCACCGCGGCCTTGCCGGCGGTGGCGAAAAGCGTCCGGCGGGAGGCCATGGGGCCGGGGAAGAGGGGGGACGTCACGGGACTCCTAAGGTCAGTCGGCTAAAAACTTAAGTAAGGCTAACCTATGTTTTAGGGAATTACGCAATGCTTTTGTCCCCTAATCAAAGACGTGTGACGAAGGGCATACTGCAGGCGGCCATCTTGAACAGCACGCACCTGATTTGGCAGGATGGCCTTTGCCGGTCCGGTGGCAGCACCGCCGGAAGGCTGGACAAGAACAGGACAACGGGAACAATGAGCACGCTGAAGGTCATCCAGACCGCCGCTGCCGTGGAAAGCGGGGTGGCCGCTTTGGCCTGCTCCGCGGAGACTGACTGACTCCCCCCGTTACCCTGGCCCGAATTCGGGCCGCCACACCTTCCGCGAAAGTTCAGCCATGCAATCAGTCACGCCCCAACAAATCCGCTCCTCCTTCGTCAACGCCAGCCGGTCGGAAGCCGCAAAACTGACGTTGCCCAAGGACTTCGACTCACTCGACTGGGACAACCTGGAGTTCCTGGGCTGGCGGGACGAAAAGATGCCGCTTCGCGGTTACCTGGTGGTTCCGGGACCGTCGGGCCTCACCGGGGTCATGCTCCGGGCACCCGAAGGAGGCGCCAGGAAGAAACGCTCAGTGCTGTGCGAACTCTGCCGCGACGTATTTTCCAAAGAGGAGGTCCTCCTGTGGGTTGCCAGGCGCGCCGGCAAGTCCGGACGCGACGGCAACACGGTTGGCACCCTGATCTGTGCCGACTTCCTGTGCTGCGGCAACGTCCGCAAGGAACCGCCGGCCAATGAGATCAACCCCGACCCGGCCCTCGTGGTGAAGCGCCAGATCCAGGGGCTGCAGGACCGCACGGCCCAGTTCCTGGCACGGGTTCAAGCCAAGTAGGCAGCGCAGGCAAAAGCAGGCGGGAAGCCGCCTTCACCCTCGTNCTTCCCGCCTGCCGGTCAGCGAAGGACGATGTCCACCGGGTTTGCCTCGGACCGCCAGGCCCCTTCCTCCCCCGGGCGGGGGCGGATCACCGGCGCTGTGAGGACGCCGGAGCGGTTGGTGCGCCGGTCCCGCAGGATCTCGGTCACGGAGCCCAGGTGGCGGGAGAGGTCGATCACGTTTTCGGGCGCAGCCAGCAGCAGCTGGAACCCGAATTCATGCAGCGCCTTGATTCCGGCCCCGGCGAACTCCTCGGAGGCCAGGACGAACGCCTCATCCATCATCACGGTGCCGTATGTGGTGAAGCCCTGCTCGGCGATGCCCAGCTGGTAGCTCAGGGCCGCGGCCATGATAAACGCAGTGAACCGCTGCCGCTCGCCTCCGGACATGGACCCGGTATCGGCGTGCATGAACACCTCAGTCTTCTTGCCGCCCTTGTTCTTCCCCGAGGCGGACGCCGCCACCTCGCGGTGTTCCTTGCACTGGATGAACAGGTGGCCGCGCACGTCCAGCACCTCGGCCCGCCAGCGCCGGTCCTCTGGCGCCTGCGAGCCAAGCCTTTTCACCAGCGTCTCCAGGGACTTGTAGCGGGCGGTGAGCTCGCCGTCGTCGTCCTTGTCCGGAGCCGGACCGTCGGCACGCCCCGCATCCGCCTTGGCCGGCCGGGTGTGGCGGGCCTTCAGGGCATTCTGGATGGCGTCCTTGAACTGCTTCGCCGTGGGTGGCAACGTCTGCTTGATGTCCAGCTCAAGGTAGCTGCCTTCGTGGAAGTTCACCTGGGACAGGATGCCGTTCAGGGGCAGGATCCTGCTGGTGATGGAGCGGCGTTCCTCGTCCAGCAGGTGCAGCAGCGTGCTGAAGGATTCGTGCGTGCGCTGGTTGAAGAACTGCCGGAACTCCGCCTCCTGAGCGGGCAGGCCGTCGTTCACGATTGCGTGGTAGCGCGACTCGAAATCGCTGGCGGCGCCGATGCTGGTTCCGTGGTCCGCCGAGATGGCGCTGCCCCACTCCCGCACGAAGCCCTCGAAGATCCGCGTGAGCCGCTCGGCCGTGGCCTGTCCCCGGGACTCGGCGGTGTGCAGTTCGCCCAGCAGGGCGGTCCGCACCCGGTTGGCCAGGTTGTCCAGCTCATGCATCTCGGTCACGTCGCCGAATTCAGCGAAGTACGGCTCCAGCGCTGTCACGGTAGCGTCCGACGGCGGCGCCTGGGCCAGGCGCCGGCGTGCGGCTTCCAGCAGCGCGTCCGCGCCGGTCAGCTGGCGGTCGAGTGCCTTGTATTCGCTTTGCAGGACGGCTGCGGACTCGGTGCTGGACTGGTGTTTCTGCCGGACTTCCTCGATGGTGGCCCGGAGCGGTTCGAGGTCCGCCTGCGCGGCCAGGGCGTCCTTGAGCCGCTGCTCGATCCGCGCCAGCTCATCCGCCGCCACCGCTGCAGACACCTGTTCCCAGCGGCGGTCGTCCTCGGCGATCCGCCGCAGGGCATCGAGCTGCCGGCTCATGCCCTGGTGCGAGTCCTCCCGGCTCTGCGCCAGTTCGGCAGCCTTGGCCACTTCCTGCCGCAGGTCCTCCACCTGTCCGGCCACGAGTTCCAGCTTGGCGGCGTTGTCAAAGCCGAGGACGTAGTCCTGGCGGCTGGTGAAGCGGTCATCCTTTTCAACCGTGTGGCGGTTCCGCTTAACCACGCCGCCCAGGCTCAGGCCCTTGTCCAGCGCCGCCAGTTCATCCGGATCCTCCACGCAGGGGTAGGCAAAATCCAGTGCGATGCGCTCACGGATCCATTCACCGGCAACGGCGGCCGCGCCGGAGGCGAGGATGTCCAGCTTGGTCAGCAGGTCGCCGTCGCGCACGTCCTCAACGGCGAGCGCACCGCCGGCGAGCGGTTTGGAGACGTCCACGGCCCGCAGCGCGCCGCGGACGTTGTGGTCGTTCAGGTAGCGGGTCACGGCAGCGAAGTGCTCACCGGGGACCAGCAGCGTGGTGGCCAGGCTGCGGAGCGCGCGTTCGGCGGCCGGGCGCCACCGCTCCTCCCCTTCGGCGAGGTCCATGAGTTCGCCGGCGAACGGCATATGGTCTTCGGGAATGCCGGTTGAGGCGGCAATCGCGGCCCGGTTTTCAATGCTCGACGGCGGCAGCAGGGACTTGCGCGTCTTCAGCGACACGAGTTCCTGCTCAGCCGCGGCCAGTTCGCGTTTCCGGGTGGCGTGCGCGTCGAACGCCTCGAACCGGAGCTCCTGCAGGGCCTGCGAATCATCCTTCAGCTCGGCGGACCGGGCCGCCGCCTGCTCATGTGCCTGCTCCCAGCCGGCCGCGCTCCACTCAAGCTGCAGCCCGGCGTCGGACAGTGCCAGCTGGGCCGCCTCCTCCACCTGGCGGCGGAGCTTCAGGCCAACCCGGGCGTTCTCCAGCGACTGCTCGATGGCCGAGATCGCGTTGCCGCCCTGGCTGTGGTAGTCCGTCTCCAGCTGCCGCAGTTCCTTGGCCAGCCCGTCACGGACGGCGCGTTCGGCGCCCAGCTCCTTGGCTTTCGCCTGGGCCAGTTCCTTGAACCGGAGCAGGGTCTTCCGGTGGACCTCGACAGCGAGCTTCTGCTTGTAGGCCTCGAACTCCTCCCCCACCAGTTCGCGGAGCCGGTTCGCATCCAGCAGCGACTGCGCATACTCGCGGTTGAGACCGGGCACGGGTGCCAGCTGGTCCCGCTGCTGCCGGACGTCCTCCAGCCGCTGGCGGATCGACATCAGGTTGCTGAACTCCTCCACCACATCGTCAGCCGCGGCGAGCGTGGCGGGCGCATCGAGGACCTGGTCGCGGAAGAAGGTGTTGACGCTGCCGCCAAGCCCCTTGCCGGCCTGGATGACGCGCAGCAGGGGCAGCGCCTGGTCCGAGCTGATCCCCAGCAGCCGCCGGAACCGCTCCGCGAACGCCTTGTGCACGTCGAACACCTGGGCGTGCGGGAAGACCGTCTCCAGCGCGCCCTTTGTGAAACGTTTGTCCGCGATGCCCTCCACGGCCTCAAGGTCCAGTGGCACGTTGTCGATCAGGTAGAACCGGCCCACGCTGGACTCGGTGCCGTTCTTCGGAAGGTCGAACAGTGCCGATACCGTCACCCGGGTGCCGGCAGCGTTGTCGAACGTCAGGGCGACGGCGGACCAGGTGGCACCCGGACGCTGGAAAGCACTGGCCGAGCCCTCGCCCACCGCTTTGTCGCCCACCTTGCCACGCATGTACGTGAACGTGGTCCGCTTGTCCTCCACGGCGCCGCCCGAACGCTGTGCAGCCGCCTCGTTGGACCTCGGCCGCGCATCGAAAACCCGCAACATCGCATCGAACAGGGTGGACTTCCCCACGCCGGAGTTGCCCGTGAGCAGGGTCCCGTTCCGGTCCACGTGCATGGTGTGCGCCCCGTGGAACGTCCCCCAGTTGACCACCTGCACCAAGGCAAGGCGCATCTGTCCGGGGTTCGTGACGTCGCCCAGCGGGAGCATGCTTGCAACAGTCACTTCGCGGCCTCCGCTTCGTCGGTGTCATCGTCGTCGGCTTCGGCGTTCTCAACCACCGCGTTGGCGTCGACGTCGATCAGCGCCTCGGTCCCGGTGGGATCGGTGCTGGCCGCCACCAGGGCCTCGATGTGGGCCGGGATGTCGCCGATGTTTTCGAACGGGAGTGCCAGGGGCAGGGCGTTGGAAATGGTGTAGACGTCGTCCAGTCCGGTGGGGAGGAGGAGCTGCCGGGCCAGGAGCTTGGTGATGGCCCGGGTCACCACATCCGCGTCCCGGAGGGCGTCCTGCTGGCCGGACGGCTGGTAGTGCGCCACCAGGTCGCTGATCTCCTCACGGGTGATGGTGGGATCGGTCTGGGCCGTCACGTGCCGGTCGAGCAGCAGGCGGAGCCGGAGCAGCACGATGGTCTCCACCCGGCTGAGCGCACGCTGCTGGCGCAGGATGCTGGAGCGCGTACTGCCTCCGATCACCTCGGGATCCACCGGGCGGAGGACAGCGATTTTCCGTTCATGGTCCAACTGCAGGGCAAGGAACAGTTCGGAGAGGCGGCTGCGCAGGATTACCTGGTTGTCCAGCAGCACGGTCCACAGTTTCTCGTCGCGGCCGCCGTCGATGTACGGCCCCTTGAGGAGCTTCACCAGCGCCTGGCGGACCTTCATGGGCAGTACGCCGGTGTCGCCGGGGAACAGGGCGGCGCCGTCGACAAAGGTGTCGCGGGGTGAGACGGTAAATGGTCGCTCGGCTGGCGCCATGGGCGCGGGGTCGGCGTCAGGATGGACGTCCTCCGCCCCGTAGAGTCCGTCTTCTTGTGAGACCTCAGTCATCTGAATCCTTTGCGAGCGTGACCACCGGGAGGTAGGCCTTCCGGGTGGAACCGTCTATCTGTTCGAAGTCCAGGCCATCCCAGGCCCCGCGGTTGAAATCGGCCCCGGCGTGCAGGGCTTCCGAGAGGAGCGCCCGGATGCTGTTGATGTGCTGCTCTTCGGCCGGCAACTGCTGCCAGGCCTGGGCAAGTGTCGCTGCGCCCGCCATGGCCGCCCGGACCACCGCAGGTTTCGCCTTGCCGGTCCTGGGCGAGCGCACCCGGTCCGAGTCGGTGAAGGCGATGGGGTCGGCCAGCCGCGGCGGGGCGGCGAATTCGTCCGGATCGAAGAGTTTGACCATGGACAGCGACTCAAAGTGGGCGTTATAAAGCACCGGGCCGGGAACCAGTGCCGGGCGTTCCCGTTCGTAAGGGAGGGACCGGATGGCCTGCTCCGCTTCCCGCAGGACCTGCCGGAGCCGGACGGACTGGCGGAAGTCATCGCTCTGGATGTAGGTGTTCAGGCTTTCGCTGAGCTTGCCGTAGATGCGCTGGATCTGGCTGTGCTGCTGGCGGAGCTCGGCCACCAGGTTCTTCAGGGTTTCGCGGTCATCGGGTGACAGGTCGTCGGCGAACTGGCGGCTCAGGACCTCGCCGATGGCCGACCGGAACCGCACCTGCTGCTGCGGGTCCTCCAGGAATGCGGTGAAGGACCGGAACGTCCTGCCCTCGGGACTTTGCCGGAGCCGCTTGTCCGCTTCCAGCACCTGGGCCATCGTGGCGCCCTTGGTCAGCGATTCCTCGATGATCTGGTTGCGCAGTTCGCCTACCAGTTCCTCGATCCGGTCGCGCATCTTCTTGTAGTCGGCGGGCAGGCTCGCGGCGAGGTCCAGGATGTTCCCGGCAGCCTCCACCGCCTCATCGTCGTCGAGCAGGCCGTCAAACTCGCCGGTGCTGATGTCCTGGATCAGCTGCTGCCGTTCCTCTATTTCCTCTTCGAGGGCTTCGAGGCGGGCACTCTGGTCAGGGTTGGTTTCATTGGCGAGCTTTTCCACGTCCCCCAGCAGCGTGCCCAGACGGGAACCGTTCAGGGTGGACCGCTCGCTGGACAGGCTGTCCAGGAAGGCCAGCACACGGGCGGCCGGTTCCGTGGCCTCATAAACGATCCTGCCCGACTGGTTCCGGCGGGTCAGGAACTGCCGCCGGGTCCATTCGTCACCGAACGCCTTGCCGTTGGCCCCTCCGCCCAGCCCGGGATCCTGCCGCCGGAGCTCCTCGAGGAAGGAGTCGACGTCGGCGTGGAATTCCTCAAGCGGCACCTGCGGCCTGGTGCGGGTGAAGGATGCCTGGAGCACGGCAATCACCCAGGGCGCCGACCGTGTCAGGGCCCAGGCCGGGCCCTTGGTCAGGAGTTCGAGGTCCCGGAGCCGGGCGCTGATGGCGTCAGCGGATGACCTGGCGGAGCGGGGCACGCACTCTCCTTGGGCTGTCGGGCGGGGGCTGGGCAGATGCGGCCCGAAGGGACGGACCGGAAAAGTGCCAACTACAAGGTTAACGCAGGCTGCCGCTACCGCTCCGTGACCTACCTGCGGGTAGTGTTTCAATCCTGCATCAACAGTCACATCTGCCCCATCCTGCTCTGGCTGGCGGCGAGGCTGTCCCCCTACGCTTCTGCTACTGGTCTTGGCCACCGCAGTCTTATGCAAAGCAACGTCGCAGCAGGGGGATTCATGCAGTTCGATCTAAGCTCAGTGGAAACAGCCACCTTGGTCTTCATCGGGACACTGGTGTTTGGCGCAATCCTGGCCGCATTCGTCCTCACGGCGGGGCTCATCGCCCTGGTACTGCTGGGCGCGGGAAAGCTCACCTGGACGGTGCTGGCCAATACCCTCCTGGCCGTAGTCCACGGCATCAACCACGGGTGGGACCGGCTGGTCCACCGGGCCGCTGCAGTGGACCTTTCGGGCGACTTCCAGGGCCAAACGTCCCCTAGTACCGGAACCTACCCGCGGGTAATCTTGAGTGACAGCTGAAGGGTTCTCCAACCCGGCGGATCCATGGCTACACCGGCCTATCCGGCCAAGGAGATAACCCATGACCTCCGCAACTGACAGCCAGGCCAAAGACGCCCCCGCTGACGAAACACCCGTTCCCGCCGGCAAGATCGGCGCCGGAGCCACCGCCGAAGATGCCCGCGCCGTCGCCGAAGCCGCCCGGGAATCCGGCTGGGACCGGCCCAGCTTCGCCAAAGGCCTCTACCTGGGCAGCTTCGACCTGGGCCTGGTCCACCCCTGGCCCGCCGCGGACGCGGCGTCCGTGGAGCGGGGTGAGGCGTTCATGGCCCGCCTCACCGAGTTCGCCAAAACCATGTCCGGGCAGGTGATCGAACGGGACGCGAAGATCCCGGACGAGTACATCAAGGACCTGGCGGACCTGGGTGTCTTTGGCATGAAGATTCCGGAGGAGTACGGCGGGCTGGGCCTGTCGCTGGTGTACTACGGCCGTGCCCTTGCCCTCCTGGGCAGCGTGCACCCAAGCCTGGGCGCGCTTATTTCCGCCCACCAGTCCATTGGGGTTCCGGAGCCGGTCAAGGTCTTTGGCACACCGGAACAAAAGCGCGAGTACCTGCCACGCTGCGCAGCCGGGGCCATCACCGCATTCCTCCTTACCGAACCGGACGTGGGCAGCGATCCTGCCCGGCTGGGCAGTACGGCAACGCCGACGGACGACGGCGACGCGTACCTTCTGGACGGCGTGAAACTTTGGACCACCAACGGGGTGATCGCGGAACTGGTAGTGGTCATGGCCGTGGTCCCCGCACACACCGACGCCCACGGCACCATGCACAGGGGCGGCATCAGCGCGTTCGTGGTGGAGATGGATTCGCCGGGCATCACGGTGGAAAACCGCAACGCCTTCATGGGCCTGCGCGGCATCGAAAACGGTGTGACCCGCTTCCACCAGGTCCGGGTACCGGCGGCCAACAGGCTGGGCCGTGAGGGCCAGGGCCTGAAGATCGCGCTCACCACACTGAACACCGGCCGCCTCGCGCTGCCCGCGCTCTGCGTGGCATCCGGCCGCTGGAGCCTGAAGATCGCCCGCGAGTGGTCCAACGCCCGCACTCAGTGGGGCAGGCCCGTGGGCGAGCATGAGGCTGTGGGCAAGAAGATCGCCTTCATTGCGGCATCAGCCTTTGCCCTGGATGCCGTGTTTGAACTCTCCGCCGAACTTGCCGACGCCGGCCAGAAGGACGTCCGTATCGAGGCGGCCCTCGCCAAGCTGTGGGCCACGGAGATCAGCTGCCGGATCGCGGACGAGCTGGTCCAGGTCAGGGGCGGCCGGGGCTTTGAGACGGCCGAGTCGCTGGCGGCCCGCGGTGAACGGGCGGTGCCCGCGGAGCAGCAGTTGCGGGACCTGCGCATCAACCGGATTTTCGAAGGGTCCTCCGAAATCATGCGGCTGCTGATTGCCCGGGAAGCGGTGGACGCGCACCTGGCCGCCGCGGGCGACCTCGCCTCGCTGGATGCGAGCCTTGCCGACAAAGCCAAAGCCGCCGTCGGGGCTTCCGGTTTTTATGCCAAATGGCTGCCCAAGCTCGTGGCCGGGGCCGGCATGGACCCCCGGTCCTACGGTGAATTCGGCAGGCTGGCCAAACACCTCCGGTTCGTGGAACGGTCCTCACGCCGGCTGGCGCGCCAGACCTTCTACGGGATGGGCCGGTGGCAGGCCAAGCTGGAGCGGAAGCAGGCGTTCCTGGGCCGCGTGGTGGATATCGGTGCCGAGCTCTTCGCCATGGCAGCCTGCTGCTCGCGGGCGGAGATGCTCCTGAGGACCTCCCCGGACAAGGGCGCCGGCGCCTACGAACTCGCCGACGCCTATTGCGAGCAGGCCCGGGTGCGGGTGGACGAGTACTTCGACCAGCTGTGGCGGAACACGGACGACGCCGACCACGCGCTGACGCGGAAGGTCCTCGCCGGGGACTACACCTGGCTCGAGGCCGGGATCCTGGATCCGTCCGAAGGCACCGGCCCGTGGATTGCCGACGCCACCCCGGGCCCGTCCAGGAAAGAGGACCTGCACCGCAAATACCGGTAAAACCGCAGGTCACAAAATAGTAAGCACGCTTGCTATCGCTGGGGGCGGGTGGTTGAGTTGAACCATGAGCAGCTCAACGGACCCAGAAAACCTGCCTCCCCGCCGCGCCCGCGAGGACGAAGCCACCCGCGGCGGAAGCCACCGGGAAGCAGCCGCGGACGACGCCGCCACTCGCTCGTTTGACCGGGCCCCGGCCGACCAAGCCCCGGTCCGCCCCAGGGAGCGCGGCTATGACAGCGCCGGCGGCTACGACAGGGACCGCGACCGCGACTATGTTGCACCCACGGCCGAGCGGGCCTACGAACCTGCACCAACCACCGTGACCCCCGTGGTGGAACCGGTGGCGGACCCGACGCTGGCCAACCGGGAGACCGCCGTCGCACGCCAGAAGGAGCGCTTTGGCGGCATCAAGGTAGGCTCGGCTTTCTTCGGCTGGCTGACCGCCACCGGCATGGCGGTACTGCTGACCGCACTGGTTGCAGCCGCGGGCACCGCGGTGGGACTTGCCAACAACACCGATGTCAATGCGGCCGTGAACCAGGCGGCGCAGAACAGCGGCACCGTGGGACTGGTGGGCATCATCGTGCTGCTGGTGATCCTGTTCCTCTCCTACTACTCGGGTGGCTACGTGGCAGGCAGGATGGCCCGCTTCAACGGTGCCAAGCAGGGGCTCATGGTGTGGATCTGGGCCCTGATCGCCGCGGTCGTGGTGGCAATCCTGGGCATGGTGGCGGGGCAGCAGTTCAATGTCCTGGCAAACCTCAACAGTTTCCCGCGCATCCCCATCAATGAAGGCCAGCTGACCACCACCGGCATCATCGCGGCCGTAGTGGTGGCCGTGGTGGCCCTCATCGGCGCCGTGCTGGGCGGACTGACGGGGATGCGGTTCCACCGAAAGGTTGACCGCGCCGGCTTCACACCAGACAGCGAGTTTTACGACGACGGCGAGTAGTCAGGCGAGGATGTCGCCGTCCACGTACAGCCACCGGCCGCCCTCCCGGACAAACCTGCTGTTCTCGTGCAGGACGCCGCGGTCCCCGCCATGCCGGTAATACGCCTTGAACTCGACCGTACCCTCCGTTTCAAAGGGGCCGCCGCCGCTGGTGGCCAGGATGTCCAGCCGGCGCCACTGCATGGCAGGGTCAAGGTCCATGGCGGCCGGGGCGGTGGAAGGGTGGTGCGTGCGCAGCAGGTAGTCCTCGTCCAGCCGGACGAACGCGCTGTAGCGGGAGCGCATGAGCTGCTCTGCCGTCGCTGCAGACGCTGTGCCGGAATGGAACCTCCCGCAACACGCAGCATAGGTCTCCCCGGACAGGCACATGCAGTTGGCGGACTCAATCGATTCGGTCACCCGGTGATGCTGTCATATCCGGTAACAGCTTCGCTACAACCTCGGACGCGGCCCCGTCCCCGGGGGCATGGCGGGACAAAAATCCGTATGGTGGAGAAGGAGCTTGCGGCCCGCGTCCGGTGACCCGGGCCGGCCCTGAAAGCAGGACAGAGAGGAGAGAGAACGTGGAACAACCGGACACTCTCGTCCTCAACCTGACCTTCCTGAGCACCGTGGGCGTGGCCCTGCTGATGTTCGGGGTCCTCTTCCTGCTCGGCGTCATCACGCTGGTCCTCGCAGGTCTGGGGCGGCTGGCCGCCATCGTCCTGATGGTCCTGTTCGGGCGTGTCCCCGGAAAAGAGGACCGCGCCCGTTTTGCCGGCCCATCCGCACAGCCGCCCCAGGCCCGCAAGCCGTCCGGCCAGCGTGTCGCCGCGCTCAAGCCGGACCGGCTGAAGGAGTCGCTGCGCACCGCCGTCGTACGCCATCCAAAGCTTGCCGCGGCCCGCCCTGAGCCCCCGGTCCTGGCTGAAGACTGGGCCTCAGCCGTGGCGGAAGCGGACAAGCGGGCCCGGGCCAGGGCGCGGGCGGAGAGGCCGGACATCAAGCTGTCCGTCCGGGACCTTCCGGATCCGGCCGTGCCTGCCGACAAGGTTGGCCAGGTGGCACCGCTGGTGGAGTCCGCCCTGCACAACCACCGGCCGCCGCATGAGCTGCCGAGGTCCTTCAAGAAGCCCCAGCCGCCCCACCCGGTACCGCCGCTGGACACGGGTTCCCTGGTTTCCCTGGCCGGCCCGGGCCAGGTACTGAAGGACAAGGCGCAGGAGACCGGCTAAGCCCTTACCCTGAGCAACCATCTGGGTTAGCGTGAAACCCATGGAATTCAGATACCTCGGAAACAGCGGCTTCAAAGTCTCGGAAATCACCTTCGGCAACTGGCTCACGCACGGCTCCCAGGTGGAGAACGACGTCGCCAGCCAATGCGTGCGCGCCGCCCTCGACGCCGGCATCAGCACCTTCGACACAGCTGACGTCTACGCCAACACCGCCGCGGAAACCGTCCTCGGCGAGGCGCTGAAGGGCGAGCGCCGCGAATCCCTGGAAATCTTCACCAAGGTCTTCGGGCCCACCGGCCCCAAGGGCAAGAACGATCTTGGCCTGTCCCGCAAGCACATCATGGAATCGATCAACGGTTCGCTGCGGAGGCTGCAGACGGACTACGTGGACCTCTACCAGGCCCACCGCTACGACTTTGAAACGCCGCTGGAGGAAACCATGCAGGCGTTCGCGGACATCGTCCGGCAGGGCAAGGCGCTGTATATCGGCGTGAGCGAGTGGACGGCGGACCAGCTCCGCGAGGGGCACAGGCTGTCCAGGGAACTCGGCTTCCAGCTCATCTCCAACCAGCCGCAGTACTCCATGCTGTGGCGCGTGATCGAAGCCGAGGTGGTCCCGGCGTCGGAGGAACTGGGCGTATCCCAGATTGTCTGGTCACCCATGGCCCAGGGCGTCCTGAGCGGAAAGTACCAGCCCGGCCAGCCCGCTCCGGAAGGCAGCCGCGCCACGGACGAAAAGGGTGGTGCCAAGATGATCGAGCGCTGGATGCGTGATGACGTGCTGGCTGCTGTGCAGGACCTGAAACCGGTTGCCCAGGAGGCCGGCCTGACCATGCCGCAGCTCGCTGTTGCCTGGGTCCTGCAGAACCCCAACGTCGCGTCCGCCATCGTCGGCGCCTCCCGGCCCGAGCAGATCGCTGACAGCGTGGGCGCTGCGGGCGTGAAGCTGGAGGCGGAGGTCCTCAAGAAGATCGACGACGCCGTCGGCAGCCTTGCCGAACGGGACCCTGCGCAGACCAAGTCGCCGGCCGGCCGGGAGGCGTAAGTGGCGGCCCCGTCGGAATTGCCGGCCCTCGCGGTCACCGGATCCACAGGGGGCCTGGGCGGAATGGTGGCGCGGCAGCTTGCCGCGTCCGGTTTCGCCCAGCGCCTGCTGGTGCGCGACCCTGCCCGGGCCCCGGAGCTGGACGATGCCCATCTGGCGGTGTGTTCCTACGGGGACGGTGCCGCGTCCCGCCAGGCGCTCGAAGGGGCCAAGGTCCTGTTCATGGTTTCCGCCGCGGAAGCCGAGGACCGGCTGCAGCAGCATTACGCGTTTGTGGATGCCGCGGCTGATGCCGGGGTGGAGCATGTGGTGTACACGTCCTTTTACGGGGCCGCCCGGGATGCCACGTTCACCCTGGCCCGGGACCACTACGCCACCGAGGAGCGGATCAAGTCGTCCGGGATGACGTACACCTTCCTCCGCGACAACTTCTACCTGGACTTCCTCCCCCTCCTGGCCGGGGACGACGGCGTGATCCGCGGCCCGGCCGGCGACGGGGTGTTTTCAGGGGTTGCGCGGGAGGACGTGGCACGCTGCGCCCATGCCGTGCTCCGTGACCCGGCCATCCACAAGGGTATGACCTATGACCTGACCGGGCCGGAGGAACTGACCATGGCACAGGCTGCCGAGGTCCTGAACACAGGGACCGGGCGGACCATCAGCTACCAGCCGGAAACAGTGGAGGAAGCCTACGCGTCCCGGGCCTACTACGGCGCTCCCCAGTGGCAGCTGGACGCGTGGGTGAGCACCTATACGGCGATGGCCGCGGGCGAGATGGCCGGGCTTTCGCCGGACGTCCACGGGTTGACCGGGCAGGACCCCATCAGCCTTGCCGAATTCCTGACCCGGCCCGTGCTGTAGCAGGTTAAATTTCGTTGACGGGCGGGTGGTCCCGGCGTAGACCTGTTGGCGGGGGCGTCCCACCAAGTCAGCGAGCAGAATCGCAGCGCCATGAAGCACAGCAACCAGCAGTCCACCCGGGAGCGGTCAGCGGAGCAGGCAACTGTTGAGTCGCCCGGAGCCGAGCCAACGGCAGGTCCGCTCACCCACGAGGAGCTTCAGCTCGCGGCCCGCAACCATTCAATGCCGTTGGAGGCGCTTCGCCGTGACGTCACGCCGCCCGGGCTCCACTACGTGCTGACGCATTTCGACATCCCGGACCTCGACGCCGCCGCTTGGCATTTGCGGATCGGAGGGGCGGTGGAACGGGCCCTGGAGCTGAGCATGGCTGCCCTGCGCCGGGACCCTTCGATTACCGTGCCCGTCACCCTTGAGTGCGCCGGCAACGGCCGGTCACTCCTGGAGCCCCGCCCCCTGAGCCAGCCGTGGATCCTGGAAGCGGTAGGCACCGCGCACTGGACCGGCGTACCGCTGGCCTACCTCCTGGGCAGGGCAGGTGTACTTCCGGATGCTGTGGAAGTGGTTTTCACCGGCGCCGATTCCGGCGTGCAGGGCGGCGTTCTCCAGCAATACGCGCGGAGCCTGCCGATCCGCGAGGCGCAGCGTCCCGACGTCGTCCTCGCCTACAAAATGAACGGCGCCGAACTGCCCCCACAGCATGGCTACCCGCTGCGGCTGGTGGTCCCGGGCTGGTACGGCATGGCGAGCGTCAAGTGGCTGCAGTCCATCGACGTGGTCAGGGCGCCGTTCACCGGCTTCCAGCAGCAGACGGCCTACCGCTACCAGGACTCTGCGGACGACGCCGGCAGGCCGGTCTCGCGGATCAGGGTGCGTTCGTTGATGGTTCCGCCGGGCGTGCCGGACTTCTTCACGCGGCAGCGGTTCCTCCCTGCGGGCCCGGTGATGCTGGAGGGCAGGGCCTGGTCGGGTGAAGGCGCCATAGCCGCCGTCGAGGTGGGGATTGACGGCACCTGGATGTCCGCCCACCTGGACAAACCTGCAGGCGGCTTCGCGTGGCGGCGCTGGACACTGCCCTGGGTTGCCGACCCGGGCGAACACGTCCTCGCCTGCCGCGCCACCGACATCACCGGCGCCATCCAGCCCCTGGAGCAGAACTGGAACTATCAGGGAATGGGCAACAACGTGGTGCAGCGGGTCAACGTGACGGTGGAGTGACGCGCAGGCTCCGGGGCTATACTCGGTGCCAATCATGACCAGCCTCCCATCCGCCCCCGCCAGTGTCCGAATCGATGCGTGGCTGTGGGCTGTCCGCGCCTACAAGACGCGGTCCGCGGCCACCGCAGCCTGCCGCGCCGGCCATGTCCGCCTGAACGGCAGCCCCGCCAAAGCCTCTGCAACGCTGGTCACGGGCGACACCGTAACCGTCCGGATGCCGGGATACGAGCGCATCCTCGAGGTGCGCCGGCTCATCGCAAAACGTGTGGGAGCCGAACCCGCCTCGCACTGCTTTACCGACCACACTCCCCCACGGCCCGTCCTTCCCGCGCTAGGGTTGCCGCAGCGCGACCGGGGCGCCGGGCGGCCCACCAAAAAGGACCGCCGCGAGATGGAGCGGCTGCGGGGGCCCGCGTAACAGACGTGCTGCCGACGTCAGGCGCCCGTCTTGGTACGTGCCTGCACAAGGTTGGCGAACGGCAACCGGCCATATTCCGCCACGAAAGCAGCGTGGTAGCCCGCTTCGGCACCGTTCAGCTGGTCCGCCGGAAGCTCCTTCCACGCAACAGCCAGCGATCCGGCGTCAGCGAGCTGCCAGATAAGCCGCCCGTCCCAGTGACCGGGCGGCTTACCCTGCCCAAAGTCAACGAACTCCTGGATCTGGCGCCGAAGCCCCCGGTTCCCCTTGCTTCCGGGTCCGGCCTTCCCCAGGTAGAGGACAACGGCCGCCTCCACCCACTCGGCGGCCAGTGCGGCTGCAGAGAGGGACGGATCCTTCTTCTTGAAGACGCCGGCGGTGCTCTTCGCGAGAAAGCGCGCCTGGAAATCTTCCGGCGCCACGACCGTAAAGAGGCCTGTTCCCTGCGGAATCCTCATGGTTTCGAGGTTCCGTATAGGTCGGAAGCCGGCGAAACCCTCGGCCTTCAGGCCCTTCTTGGTGAACTGCATATTCCATTGAACAGCATGGCTCGGGCCGTTGCTGCGTGTGCGTTTTACACATAGGGACCTTGGGTGGCCGGGATTGTCACACCCTGCTGGAAGACTTTGGTCATGGAAGCGGTTTTGGAATCGGCAGGAGTGCAACGGGCGGTGCGATATGCCGGACTGTCTGCTGTGGGTGCCACGCCATACCCGCCCGCCACACCTTCCATTGATGATGTTCTTGAGCTGTTGGCTCGTGTTCCCAT
This sequence comes from Paenarthrobacter sp. 22069, assembly GCF_052046035.1. Classification (NCBI taxonomy): domain Bacteria; kingdom Bacillati; phylum Actinomycetota; class Actinomycetes; order Micrococcales; family Micrococcaceae; genus Paenarthrobacter; species Paenarthrobacter sp. 22069. The sequence goes on from NZ_JBQEQF010000031.1 coordinate 30,117, forward strand.
GGCCGGCGATGATGCCGGGAAGATCAACCAGATCCGCGGCCTGGAGGACCTGAAGTGCCTGGCCGGTGCCCGTCAAGCCGGAATTTCCGTCGCCTTCGATCTATCCCAGAGGCAGGAGCAGACTGAAGCTGGGGTCCCAGCCGATGAGCAGGGAGCCGGCGTCGCGGCGCAGATCGCGTTGGCCCGGCGGGAGTCACCGGCCAGGGCGTCCCGGCTGCTGGGCCTGGCTGAGGCCCTGACCGGGATGCCGCATACGTTTGCCGCGTTCCGTGCCGGGTTGGTCAATGAGTGGCGTGCCACCCTGATCGTGAAGGAAACCATCTGCCTGTCGGTCGAGGACCGGGCCGGGGTGGATGAGGAACTCGCCGCGGACACGGGCGCCCTGCACGGCATGGGAGATAAAGCCATCAGCGCCGCCGCCCGGGCGGCGGCGTACCGCCGGGACCCGGCCTCGGTCACGAAGCGTGCCAGCCGGGCAGTGGGCGAGCGGCGCGTGAGCCTGCGCCCCGCCCCGGACACGATGACCTACCTGACCGCCCTACTCCCGGCCGCCCAGGGTGTCGCCGCCTACGCCGCGCTGACGAGAGACTCCGACACGGCCCGGTCGGCTGGGGATGACCGGTCGCGGGGACAGGTCATGGCCGACACCCTTGTCGAACGCGTCACCGGCACCCCCGGCGGAGTGACCGGCGTAGAGATCCAGCTCGTCATGACCGACCGCACCTTCCTGCAGGCCGACGCCGAACCCGCGCGGCTGCCCGGCTACGGCACCATTCCCGCTACCCGGGCACGGCACATCGCCCTCACCGGCGCTGGTGACAAGGACCTCAGCCTCTGGGTCCGCCGCCTCTACACCACCCCAGGCAGCGGGGAGTTGGTGGCAATGGACTCCAAGGCCCGGCTCTTCCCATCAGGGCTGAAACGCTTCCTCCAGGTCCGGGACGACACATGCCGGACCCCGTACTGCGACGCCCCGATCAGGCACCACGACCACATCACCGCCTGGCACAACGGCGGACCCACCACCGCCGGCAACGGCCAAGGCCTCTGCGAGGCTTGCAACCACACCAAAGAAACACGCGGCTGGACCACGAAACCAGTCCCCGGGCCTCGGCACACCGTGGCGACCAGCACCCCAACCGGCCACACCTATCACTCCACCGCACCACCACTCCCCGGCACAGCGCCTGCGGGAGGCGCACGATCATGCAGCTCTCAGGAACGGCGGCTAACCTTGGCGCGTGCCACCCCTTGAGATCCTTGTTTATTCCTGGCAGTTCGACTGGACCGCCGTGGCTTTCGCGGCCGTGGGCGGCATTCTGTACGGGTGGGGCATGTGGTCAGCCGCGCAACGCGGTAAACGCTGGCCGGTGTGGCGCGCCGTGGCCTTTTACGTCCTGGGCCTGGGGTCGTTTGTTGTCCTGACTTGCGGGTTCACAGGGGTTTACGGGGCGCAGCAGCGGTGGGCCTTCACCATCAAGATATCCCTGCTGCTCTTTGTGGTCCCGCTGCTGATCGGCCTGGGCAAACCCCTCACCCTGGCGCGGGCAGCGCTCCCCGCCAAGGGCACAGCAGCCTTGGACAAGGTCCTGTCCAGCCGGCCCGTACGGTTCGTCAGCAATTCATTCGGCGCGCCGCTGCTCGGGCTGGCGCTCTTCTCCACCTTCCTCACGCCCGCGTTCTACACGCTGCGCACCGACCCGGTGGCCGGTGCCCTTCTTACCCTCGGGGTCCCGCTTCTGGGGTTGCTGATGGCGCTGCCCATCATCGAAGAGTCGGACTTTCAACGGTCCAGTGCATACCTGACCCTTGAATTCATGTTCGTGTTCATCGAGCTGCTTATCGACGCGGTTCCAGGGATTTTGCTGAGCCTCAACGGCCAGGTGCTGGATCATGCCATGTCGGCCCCCAACCCCCAGTGGTGGTTCAGGGATGCCATCCAGGACCAGCAGTTCGCCGGAAACCTGCTGTGGTTTATCTGCGAAGTCCTGGACCTGCCGTTGATCATCCTCATGTTCGTCCGCTTTTCGCGGAGCGATAAACGCGAGGCCGGAGCCTTCGACGAACTGACGGACGAACAACTCCACCAGCTCCACGACCAGCACCTTCGGGGCAGGCACTAGGCGGCCTTCGCGGGAAATTCGGTATGCCCACCCCTCCCGTGGGAAGCGTAGAGTGGCATAGGACGCCTGATTCTGGACGCCTCGCTGCCAAGGGAGAAATCGTGACAATTGATTGGGACGAAAAGAAGGCCCTGCTACAGGAACCGAACATCGCAAAGGTAACCCAGCTTTGCGATGAACTGATGGAAAAGAAGCCCGGTTCCACTGTCCCTTATATCGACCCCATCCACGACGAGGATGAGTGCAGGATCATCAGCCTCCAGGCCAGCCCGGGCAAGGGGACCGAATCCGGATTCGTCTCCCACAACAACGATGACGAGGCCGCCCGGCGCGCCACCCAGATCTACGAACTCGCTGAACTGGACCCCCGCTACGTCATGCCGTGGAACGCCTATCCCTGGATCCGCGAGAGCGGCAGCCCCTCGGCCCTGAGTGTCCAGGAGAAGACCGACGGCCTGCGCCCGTTCCGGCAGTTCCTCAAAATCAACTCGCGGGTCTCGGCCATCATCGCGCACGGTACGGATGCATCCACGTTCCTGACCCTGTTCGAGAAGACGTACCACTCGTCACTGAAGAACGCCGGCATCAAAATTTACAAGGCCTCCGCCCTTGGCGGCAGGGCCTTTGCTGTTTCTGACGCCAAGCAGGAAGAACTGCTGGCCAAGAGCGTTGAAACCTACCGGGATGCGATGCAGCGGGCAGGCATCCAGCACCTGTAGAGGCCGTATTCACAGGTTTCTTCCAGCGGAGCAGGCGCATACTCGTAGGTACCCTGACCGCCGAGAGAACCAGGCTGAACCGTGACGTCCCCTACCAACCGATCCCCAAAGCCAGCATCTCCAGTGGATGACGCGGCTGTGCGCATGGCGGTACTCCCCCAGCTTCGGCACTGGATAGCAGTTCCCGTGACCGCGGCCATCCTGATCGTGGCCGCCGGCCTTGCCTTGAGGTTCATCCCGGCGCTGACATCTGCGGACATGTCCGTGGACGCCGAACTGAGCCACGACCACACCGACCAGCTGACGGGCGTGGCCATGGTCATCAACGTGGTGTTCAGCCCTGCGGGCGGCGTGCTGATGATCGCGGCCCTATGCCTCTACCTGCTCCTGGTGCGCCGCAGCCCTGTGAACGCCGTGGCCACCGGCCTCGTGGCGGCCGGCGGGTGGGTGAGCAGCGAACTGTTCAAGGTCCTGGTAGCCAGGCACCGGCCGGACTCCACAGCGCTGTACAACCCGCTGATCCCCGAACCGGGCACCGACAGCTTCCCCAGCGGACACGTGGCACTGGCCTCCGCGCTGGCCATCGCCGTCTTCCTGCTGGCCCGCGGCACCAGGTGGCAGCGGCCCGCCGCCATCCTGGGAATCGTGGTGGCGGTTGCCGTCGCACTCTCGCGGGTCTACCTCGGCGTGCACTATCCAACGGATGTCACGGCGTCGTTCCTCACAGCAGCCACCGGGGCGGCTTTCCTGACCGGCTTGTGGAACAGGTTTGGCCTGTTGGTCCTGGCTAAGGTGCCGTTCCTGGCAAAGCTGGGCCCGGTTCCAGCTCCCCAAAGCTGACCCACGGCCATGACGGGCTTCATTGACGGCCTCCTGAACGTCAGCCCGCTCGTGGCGTACGTCGCCGTCTTTTGCCTGGTCTTCGCCGAAGACGCCCTGTTCATCGGCTTCGTGATCCCGGGTGAAACGGCGGCAGTCCTTGGCGGAGTGGTGGCCAGCCGGGGCGAAGTGCAGCTGGGCGTGATGATGGCCGTGGTGGTGGTCGCCGCGATCATCGGGGACAGCGTGGGCTACGAAGTGGGGAAGCACCTGGGCACCCGAATCATGAAGACCAAAGCCCTGCGCCGGCACTCCGAGAAGCTGGAGAACGCACAGGACTTCCTGCGCCGCAAGGGCGGTTCCGCGGTCTTCCTGGGCCGCTTCACCGCTTTCTTCCGGGCCGTCATGCCCGCCCTGGCGGGCACCTCGCGGATGCCCTACGGCCGCTTCCTGGTATGGAATGCGATGGGCGGCGTGGTGTGGGGCACCGGCTTCGTCCTGCTGGGCTTCCTTGCCGGCAACTCCTACGAGGCCGTCTCCCAGGCAGTGGGCCGGGATCTCGCCGTCGTCATCGCTGCGATGGTGCTTGCAGGACTGGTCGTCTGGCATGTCCGTTCACGACGGCGGCAGCAGCGGCGGCGCTCGGCCAACGCACGGAAGGACTAGGGAGAGCTTGACAGCAACTGTGACCAGTGCCATATTTAAGGCGTGAACCTGTCAGACAGCCGGACAGCAGGACAGCCTGCATTCCGTCCCCTCGCCCGGCTGAGCGCTGCCGAGGCGGTGTTCAACGCCATCCGTGAGGACATCGAGTCAGGTGCGATTCCAGTCGGAACCAAGCTCAGCTCGGAATCCACCCTTTCACAGCAGTACGGAGTCAGCCGCTCGGTCATCCGGGAAGCCCTTCGCTCCTGCACGGCACTGGGACTCACCGTCACCAGAACCGGCAAAGGAACATTCGTCATCGCCAGCAAGGTAGCCAACGACCTCACCCTGGGGCACTATTCGGCGCGGGACCTAACGGAAGCCCGGCCGCACATCGAAGTTCCCGCCGCCGGCCTGGCTGCGGAGCGGCGGACTCCGGAGGAACTGGAAATCCTCCGCGGGATCGTTGCCGCCATGGCCACGGAGACTGATCCTGAGTCCTGGGTGGCCCTGGACTCCAGCTTCCACGCCACGATCGCGCGGGCCAGCGGCAACAAAGTGTTCGCAAGCGTCGTGGCTGACATCCGGGACGCGCTGGCCCACCAGTCCGAGACGCTGAACATGGTGGCAGACCGCCAGCATGCCTCCGATATTGAGCACCAGCAGATCCTTGCCGCCATCGAGGCAGGCGCCGCGGAAAACGCCCGCGCCGCCATGGCCCACCACCTGGAAGCCGTGGGCGTCGCCCTGGACTCCATCCTCAACAACTAACAACGATCCAACCGACCCTTCCAAGGACTCCATGCCATCCCCCGTGTCTTCTGCTGCCCACACCGCTGCCCCGGCCCAGCTGGCCCTGCCGCAGCACACGCCCCTGGTGGCCGCCATCCGGGACGGCCTGGTGGAAAGCGTGCACTACGGTTCCGCGGTTGCCCTGGCGGCCGACGGCTCCGTCGCGGCCTCAGCCGGCACCCCCCTGGCGCCCTTCTATCCGCGGTCGGCACTCAAGCCCCTCCAGGCAGTAGCCATGGTCCGTGCAGGCCTTGAACTTCCCGCTGATCTGCTGGCCCTGGCCGCAGCCAGCCATTCCGGTGCAGCCGCCCACCGGGACGGCGCCCTGCGGATCCTCGAACTGCACGGACTTGCCCCCACCGACCTCGAAAACAGCACCGACCTCCCCTACGGCACCGCAGAGCGCGAGGACTGGCTCCGCAACGGCGGCAGCGCCACCCGGATTACCCAGAACTGCTCCGGGAAGCACGCCGCCATGGCAGCCACCTGCCTGCTCAACGGCTGGCCGGTGGAAGGATACCTGCACCCCACGCACCCCCTTCAGCAGCTCGTGGCCCGGACGGTCGCCGACCTGGCCGGCGAAGACCCGGCCGGCGTGAGCACAGACGGCTGCGGCACGCCCCTGTTCGCCCTTACCCTCACCGGCATCGCCCGGGCGTTCGGCCGCATCGCCAAGGCTGCCGCGGACGACGACGGCAGTCCGGAAGCCGCCGTCGGGCTTGCGATGCAGCAGCACCCGGTCATGGTGGCCGGCGAAGGCCGCGATGTCACCGCCCTGATGCGCCTGTTGCCCGGCGCGGTGGCAAAGGACGGCTTTGAGGGCGTCCAGCTGGTGGGCCTGGCTGACGGGAGCGCCGTTGCCGTCAAGATTTCCGACGGCGGCGACCGCGCCCGGATGCCCGCCACCGTCCACCTGCTGGATGCCCTGGGGGTGGACACCGAACCGCTGGCCGGCATCGCCACCGCCCCTGTGCTGGGCGGCGGCCACCCGGTGGGTCAGCTGCTGGCAACTGATTTCCTGAACACCAACCAGTCCACGCCCGACAACGAAGCCCTGTGAGGACACCCATGACCATCATCGACACAACGGCGGACGCCACTACGGCACCGACCAGGTCCGAACATGACCTGCTGGGCGACCGGAACGTACCTGCCGACGCCTACTGGGGCGTACACACGCTCCGGGCGGTAGAGAATTTCCCCATCACCGGCCAGAAGCTGTCCTCCAACATGCACCTGGTCCGCGGACTGGCAGCCGTGAAACTGGCTGCCGCCCGGACCAACCGGGAACTGGGCCTCCTGGACGCCGAACGCGCCGATGCCATCGAGCAGGCGTGCCAGGATGTCATGGCCGGCCGGCTTGCCGAGCAGTTCGTGGTGGACGTGGTCCAGGGCGGCGCCGGGACGTCGTCGAACATGAACGCGAACGAGGTCATCGCCAACCGCGCCCTGGAAATCCTGGGCCACCCCAAGGGCGACTACGCGCGGCTGCACCCCAACGACCACGTCAACCTCAGCCAGTCCACCAACGACGTGTACCCCACAGCCGTCAAGTTGGGCACCATCTTCGCTGCCCGGGAGCTGCTGGCAGCACTTGAGGAACTCGAGGATGCCTGCGCCGCCAAGGCCATGGAATTCCGGACCGTGGTGAAGATGGGGCGCACCCAGCTGCAGGACGCCGTCCCCATGACCCTCGGCCAGGAGTTCGGCAGCTACGCCGTCACCATCGGTGAGGACCGGCTGCGCCTGGCGGAAGCCGAGCTGCTGATCCACGAAATCAACCTCGGCGCCACCGCCATCGGCACAGGCCTGAACGCTCCTGCCGGCTATGCCGAGGCCGCGTGCCGGCACCTTGCCGAGATCACCGGGCTGCCGCTGGTCACCGCCGTGGACCTCATCGAAGCCACCCAGGACGTGGGCGCCTTCGTGCACCTGTCCGGTGTGCTGAAGCGCGTGGCCGTCAAGCTGTCCAAGATCTGCAACGACCTGCGCCTGCTCTCCTCCGGTCCGCGTGCCGGCTTCGGTGAAATCAACCTTCCCGCCGTGCAGTCCGGGTCATCCATCATGCCCGGCAAGATCAACCCGGTCATCCCGGAAGTGGTCTCCCAGGTGGCCTACGAGGTCATCGGCAACGACGTCACCATCACCATGGCCGCCGAAGCCGGACAGCTCCAGCTCAATGCCTTCGAACCGATCATCGTCCACAGCCTCCACAAGAGCATCTCCCACCTCGAGGCAGCCTGCCGCACCCTTACGGCACGCTGCATCCGTGGAATCACCGCCAATACCGAACACCTGCGCCGGACCGTGGAACAGTCCATCGGCCTGGTCACCGCATTGAATCCCCACCTCGGCTATGCCACCGCAACTGCCATCGCGCAGGAAGCACTTGCCACTGGCAAGGGCGTGGCCGAACTCGTCCTCGAGCACGGACTCCTCACGGATGCCCAGCTCCAGGAACTCCTTAGCCCCGAACGCCTGGCGAACCTCAGCAAGTAGTGCCACATCCCCCAAAGGACACTCCTATGACAAATTCCCCCCTTCCAGACCACTTGATTGATGGTGGTCATGCGCATGCGTCCGAGACCTCCCTGCACGCGGAGGACAAGGGTTACCACAAGAACCTCAAGCCGCGGCAGATCCAGATGATCGCGATCGGCGGTGCGATCGGTACCGGCCTGTTCCTGGGTGCCGGCGGCCGGCTCAACGCCGCGGGCCCGTCCCTGGTCATCGCGTACGCGGTGTGCGGGTTCTTCGCGTTCCTGATCCTGCGCGCCCTGGGCGAACTGGTCCTGCACCGGCCTTCCTCGGGCTCGTTCGTTTCCTACGCCCGTGAATTCTTCGGCGAAAAAGCCGCGTTCGTCTCCGGCTGGTTCTACTGGATCAACTGGGCCACCACCACCATCGTGGACATCACCGCCGCCGCCCTCTACATGCACTTCTTCGGCAACTACATCCCCTGGATGGCCGACGTCCCGCAGTGGGCCTGGGCACTGACCGCCCTCATCGTGGTCCTGGCACTGAACCTGGTCTCCGTGAAAGTCTTCGGCGAAATGGAATTCTGGTTCGCCCTGATCAAGGTCGCAGCCCTGGTCGCGTTCCTGATCATCGGCACCTACTTCGTCATCTTCGGCACCCCCGTCTCCGGCCAGCCGGTGGGCATCAGCCTCCTGTCCGATAACGGCGGGATCTTCCCCAACGGCCTGCTGCCCATGATCATCCTCATGCAGGGCGTCCTGTTCGCCTACGCCTCCATCGAACTCGTCGGAACCGCCGCCGGCGAAACCGAAAACCCCGAAAAAATCATGCCCAAGGCCATCAACTCCGTGGTCTTCCGCATCGCCGTGTTCTACGTCGGCTCCGTGATCCTGCTGGCCCTGCTGCTGCCCTTCACCTCCTACCAAAAAGGCGTCAGCCCCTTCGTGACGTTCTTCGGCTCCATCGGCGTCCAGGGCGTGGACGTCATCATGAACCTCGTCGTCCTCACCGCGGCCCTGTCCTCGCTGAACGCCGGGCTCTACTCCACCGGCCGGATCCTGCGCTCCATGTCCGTCAACGGCTCGGCCCCCAAGTTCGCCTCCCGCATGAACAAGGCAGGCGTCCCCTACGGCGGCATCGCCATCACCGCCGTCGTGTCCCTCCTCGGGGTTCCGCTGAACTACCTGGTCCCGGCCGACGCCTTCGAAATCGTGCTGAACATCGCCTCCGTGGGCATCATCATGACCTGGGCCACCATCGTGCTCTGCCAGATCCAGCTCAAGCGCTGGGCCGACAAAGGCTGGGTCCAACGCCCCTCCTTCCGCATGTTCGGCGCCCCCTACACCGGCTACCTCTCCCTGCTCTTCCTGGTAGGGGTCCTCATCATGGTCTTCATCGACTCACCCCTGACCATGCTCGTCACCGCCATCGCCTGCATCCTCATGGTCGCCGGCTGGTACGCCTGCCGCACCCGCATCCGCCAAATCGCCGAAACCCGCGACGGCTACACCGGCACATCGCC
>NZ_JBQEQF010000032.1:0-37950 GCF_052046035.1 Paenarthrobacter sp. 22069
GCCGAGGAACTCAAACACACCGCCCGGCTCGCCAAAGCCCTCGGCGTGGACACCGTCGTCGGGTTCACCGGCTCCTCCATCTGGCAATACGTCGCCATGTTCCCGCCCGTCCCCGAGAAAGTCATCGACGCCGGCTACCAGGACTTCGCCGACCGCTGGAACCCCATCCTGGACGTCTTCGACGAAAACGGCGTCCGCTTCGCCCACGAAGTCCACCCCTCCGAAATCGCCTACGACTACTGGACCACCGTCCGCACCCTCGAAGCCATCGGCCACCGCGAAGCGTTCGGCCTGAACTGGGACCCCTCCCACATGCTGTGGCAGGGCATCGACCCCGTCTCCTTCATCTGGGACTTCAAGGACCGGATCTACCACGTGGACTGCAAGGACACCAAGATCCGCCAAACCGGACGCAACACCGTCCTCGGCTCCCACCTGCCCTGGGGCGACCCCCGCCGCGGCTGGGACTTCGTCTCCGCAGGCCGCGGCGACGTCCCCTGGGAAGCCTCCTTCCGGGCCCTGGCCGCCATCGGCTACGACGGACCCATCAGCATCGAATGGGAAGACGCCGGCATGGACCGCCTCCACGGCGCCCCCGAAGCCCTCGGCAACCTCAAAAAGTTCGACTTCCCCGCCTCCCAGACCAGCTTCGATGCCGCCTTCAGCAGTCGAGATTCGCTAGATTGAAATACTCCTGAACCGGACAAGAAAATGTCCGTCTTGAAGTCACATGCACTAGGTGTGTGACCCCCCAAGTGCGAAGTGGTATGCACCGGTGTTCGCCGGCGAATCCCGTCTTTGACGGTTTGCTTGCTTATTACACCGGAAGTTCGGGAATCTCCATCTACAACAGTCAGAACTGACAGTGGTTGCACCGTATTTAGGTGACCGGAGCCACACAGGGCTCCGGCGAGGGCACGACCCACGGTTTCAGCCTTCTCCAGCTCGTGTTCCGGCCCACTTGGCTTCCATTCCATGCCCGCGCCCCCGCCACGCTCGCTTACGAGGCGACGGGTACGGGTGGAGTTCTCAAAGGGCAGTTCGTCTTCAGCTGGAGTACGCCGCGCGTTGTTGAGGCGGGCTTTATCCTAAGGGGGCGGCACCGGCTGGGCTGACTCCCGGCCCTTTTGCCCGGTGGGGCCTATCATGAAACTGCGTCTCCACCCAGGTCTCGGGTGGGCTCAAAGAGTTCGGATTTTTCCGGGCGTCTGCGGGTCTCAGGGCGCAGCTATGGGGAGGGTTACGCGTGTCTCAGACTGGTCTCCTGCAGCACCGGTCCGCCGGCAGCCGCAACAAAGGGCCCGCGAAGTGGATGGCCGGGCTGACAGTCATCGGTCTCGCCGCGCTCGGCCTCTTTCTCGCCGTCAACAGCGGATCTCCGGCTGCGCTGGAGACCGGCGACTTCGTGATTCTGGCAGCGTCGCTGCTGGCCGGCGTGAGCTGTGCCCGGGCGGCCGGCCGGGCGGACGCCAACGCCAGGGCCTGGACCTTTATGTCGGCGGCGGCCTTCATCTGGGCCGCCGGAATGGCCCTGTACGCGTACTTCGGCTTGGCCAATAATCATGTCTACCCGTTCCCCTCCCTGGCGGACGCCCTGTTCCTCGGATACTCGGTGCCCGCCGTCGTCGCCCTGTTTGCGTTCAAGAGGCGCGGCAGCAACCATGTGGCGCTGACCCGGGCGGTGATGGACGCGGCAGTGATCGCCGGATCTGTTTTGGTGGTCAGCTGGTTCGTGGTGCTGGGACCTGCTTTCGATGCCGAGGGGGATCCACTGTCCCGGCTGACCGGGATGGGCTACCCGGTGGTGGACCTGGTGATCACGTCACTGGTGCTGGTTCTTGCGGTACGCCGGCAGCCGGGCGAACGGCTGCCGTGGTTGTGTTTGGGCGGCGGCCTGCTGTTACTGGCCGTGACGGACAGCATCTACGTGCGGTTAACCTTCGAGGGTGTCACGGGCACTACGGGTTCGCCCCTCGCGTTGGGCTGGACCGTCGCGTTCCTCTTGGTTGCCCTTGCGCCGCTGGCGCCGTATCAGGAGGGCGCCGGTCCTGACCGGGCGGGCTATACCCTGGCGCTGGAGCTGCTGCCGTATGTGCCGCTGCTGGTGGCAGTGCTGCTGTTCGCCGGCCCCCATCTTGCGGAACTGAATCCCTTCCTGCTGGCGGTAGGCACCGCCGTCCTGGTGTTCGTGATGGTCCGCCAGGTGCTCATCATCATGGAGAACATCACCTTAACCACCAGGCTGGAGGCCGAGGTGGCCGTCCGCACCAAGGAACTGGAAGCGGCCCGCGAGGCTGCCATGGAGTCCAGCCGGTTGAAGTCGGAGTTCCTGGCCACCATGAGCCACGAGATCCGCACCCCCATGAACGGGGTGGTAGGGCTGACCGCCCTGTTGCTGGAGACCCCGCTCAGCCCAACGCAGAGGCAGTATGCGGACGGCGTCAAGGGCGCTGGCGAGGCACTGCTGGCCCTCATCAACGACATCCTGGACTTCTCCAAGCTCGAGGCTGGCAAGGTCGAACTGGACGAACGCCCCTTCGACCCGCGGGTCCTCGTAGAGGAAGTGGCAGGACTCCTGGCCGAACCGGCGCAGGTAAAGAACCTGGAACTGATCGCCTACTGCGAACCAGAGGTGCCCGAGCGGCTGGTCGGCGATTCCGGCCGGATCCGGCAGGTCCTCCTAAACCTGGCGTCCAACGCAGTTAAGTTCACAGCTTCCGGCGAGGTGTCCATCAAAGTGACGACGGAGAACCCCCGCGCCGCTGCTGGCAGCACCGCTGCGGTCTACTTCGAGGTCCGTGACACCGGTATCGGCATTGACCCTTCCCAGCACGACAGGCTCTTCCAGTCCTTCTCCCAAGCCGACGCGTCCACCACCCGCCGGTACGGCGGCACTGGGTTGGGCCTGGCCATCTGCAGCCGGCTTACGGACGCGATGAAGGGCGAAATCGGCCTCCACAGCATCCCGGGGAAAGGCAGCACGTTCTGGTTCCGGCTGCCGCTTCCGGTGGCGCCCCCGTCCACCGATCCGGTGCCCGAAGCCGGATTCCTCAACGGCCTCCGGGTGCTGGTGGTGGATGACAACGCCACCAACCGGCTGGTACTCGAATCCCAGCTGCGCGGCTGGCGGCTCCAGCCTGAAGCCGTCCCCGATGCTGCCTCTGCGTTAGCCCGGGCCCGGGACGCGGAGGCTACCGGGAAGCCTTTCGACCTGGCCGTCTTGGACTTGTGCATGCCAGGCACCGATGGGTTGGAGCTGGCGCGGAGCATCAAGGCCGATGACCGGCTGGCTGGCATCGAACTGATCATGCTCACCTCCACGATGCAGGTGAACGCGGCCGAGATCAGCCAGGCGGGCGTCCGCGAATGGCTAATGAAGCCGGTCCGAAGCTCCGAGTTCTACAACCACCTGGTGCGGCTGATGTCAACGCACGGGCCTTCGGTTCCGGCGCCGGCGCCTGCCCAGACGTCCCGGGCACAAGACGGGCCATCACGCGGCCGAATCCTGGTGGTGGAGGACAACGAGGTGAACCAGCTCGTGGCGCGGGCCACCGTCAGCAGCCTGGGCTATGCGGTGGACGTTGTATCCAACGGCGCCGAAGCCCTCTCCGTGACCGCCGGTTTCCGGTACGCGGCCGTCCTGATGGACTGCCATATGCCGGTGATGGACGGGTTCGAGGCCACCCGCCGGATCCGCCAACGGGACGGCACGCATCCCCGCCTGCCGATCATCGCGATGACCGCCGGAGCCCTGGACGGTGACCGTGAACGGTGCCTCGCCGCCGGAATGGACGACTATCTCGCCAAACCTGTCGACGCCACCGCCCTGCAGGCCACGCTCGTACGCTGGGTCCCGGAGCCTTCTGCAGCGGCCGTGACCGAGCCTGTCCCCCAGCCGCTTGCTGTCACGGGCACCGCCACGCGGGCGAACCCCTGGCCCACGTCGGTGCTGGATCAGGACCGGATCGCCATGCTGCGTCAGCTGGGGCCAGAGGACGGCCGGGGCCTGCTGCCCGAGGCAGCGGCCGCCTTCCGCCGGGACCTGCCCGCCCGGGTGGATGCGCTCCAGACGGCAGTGCACGACGGCGACGGCCCGGCTTTGGCGCAGGCTGCCCACGCGCTGAAGGGGTCCGCTGCCAATATCGGAGGCACCGCCGTGGCAGAGATCTGCTCCGAGCTGGAAGGGCTGGGACGGCGCGGAATGCCCGACGTCGGGACCCCGCTGATCCGGCGGCTTGAGGAACAGCTGCAACTGCTGGACGCGGAACTGGACGCGGCGCTGGAGGTGGCCCCGTGAAAGTACTGGTGGCCGATGACGATCCAGGGTCCCTGCTGGTGGCCAGGGCCGCCGTCCAACGTTCCGGCCATGACTGCCTCACCGCCGCGGACGGTGACCAGGCGTGGGCGCTGTACCTGCAACACGAGCCGGACGTGGTGGTCACCGACTGGATGATGCCGGGGTTGGACGGTATGGCGTTGTGCCGCGCTATCAGGGCCCGCGAGCAGGAACTGTACACCTACGTGGTGCTACTGACGTCCCAGGGGTCACGGGACGACGTGCTGGCCGGGCTGGAGGCCGGCGCCGACGACTACGTCACCAAACCGCTGGACCCGTTCGTGCTGCACGCCCGGCTCCTGGTGGCGCACCGTATCACCACCCTCCACGCTGACCTCGCCCACTACCGAAAGGTCCTGTCGCGGCAGGCCCGCACCGACCCGCTGACAGGGCTTCACAACCGGCTCAAGCTCGCGGAGGACCTCGAACAACTGCACCTACGGAGCCAGAGATACGCAGAGAAGTACAGCGTAGCCATGTGCGACGTGGACAATTTCAAAAGCTACAACGATATCTACGGCCACCAAGCGGGAGACCAGGCACTGCGGGCAGTGGCGGCCGCTCTCCTGGGCTCCGTCCGCAAAAGCGACGGCGTATACCGGTACGGCGGCGAGGAATTCCTACTGGTGCTTCCCAAACAGTCAACCGCAGGCGCGAAAGCACTGATGGAACGAGCGCTGGACGCAGTCCGCGACCTGGCGATCGCGCACGAAGGTGATACGTCCGGCCAACTTCGGCTCAGCGCCGGGATATCCTCGTTCAGCATCGAGCACCGCGTGGATGCCAACGCTCTCCTGGGCGAGGCCGACGCCGCCCTATACGCGGCGAAAGCCGCCGGACGAAACAGGGTTGAACTCGCCCCGTAAGTCGTGTTAACCAGGCGGGCACAGCACGAGGGTAACTGCAACCGGGGAATTTACGGGCAAGAAAGGTTTATGAACCTGCACCGCGTGCAACCGGTTGCAGGTGATGCCCGGCTGCCCTGTCCCCACTGTCCCCACTGTCCCTGGCTGATGCGAGCAGGCTGACCATGTGACCGACCTGGATCACGGCGGCCCTGATCTTCACCGGATCGCTGATCGTCAGGAACTGAAGCATCAGGCCATCCAACGCAGCAAAGATCGCCAACGAAACGGCGTCATCTGCAACCAGGCCGCGCTGCCTGAGGGCGTCCTCAACGGTCCGCATGTAACTGGCATACAGCCTTTCCACCAATCGCCGAACCTCGGGGTTCCGCCGGGATTCCAACAGCATCTCGAACTGGAAGAGCTGGAGTTCCGGTTCGGCGGCCACGACCGCAATCAGTGAATCAGCGAAATTGTCGTCAAAGTCGACGATCCGCTCCAGCCCGGTCTCTTCAATGGATCGCTGGACGGCCCATTCCATCGTGGCAGCGAGGAGGCCTTCGATCGAGCCAAAATGATGCCTAATGAGCATGTGGTTCACGCCGGCCCTTGCCGCCACGGCACGGTAAGAAACCCCCCTCAGTCCCTTCTCTCCCACCAAGGCGATTACTGCTGCCAGCAAAGCCTCGCGCCCGTCCCCATAGGGCAAGCGGGTCGAAGGCTGGGATTGCGTCATATGCCGAGTCTAGTCTTTGCCGGTCCCCAACGGGCGACGTTGACACCAAGAACTATACGGTCGTATAGTTTTAGATGTGGCCGCGGTCACGCCCGAGTTCACCGGTTGCAATCCGCTTCTCCCCGTATCTTCCGTGCACTGCCGCACGGAAACAGGGGCACCAAATTTTTCGCACAGGCTTCGCGCCCTGCATCCCGAAAAGAGCCATCGCATGAATCAAGAATCAGTCGAAGTGTCGACGACCATTGGGTTGGAAGAGCGCGGGGACTCCTTCAGCCCAGCAGGCTTGCGGCCTAATAAGCTCGGCGTCCTGGCCATAGCCTTCTTTGCCATTGCCGCGGCCGCCCCCATGGCTGCCGTCGTGGGCGCAAGCCCGGTGTTGTTCTCGGCAACTGGCGCCGGAACACCCGTCATCTACGTAATTGCCGCGCTTCTTGTGGCCCTCTTTTCCGTCGGTTACCTCCGGATGAGCCAGCACATCACCAACGCCGGCGGCTTCGTCGCCTACATGGCCAAAGGCCTGGGAACGAAATGGGCCACAGGCGGGGCAGGGATAGCCATCCTGACCTACCTCAGCCTTCAAATCGGGCTCTGGTCACAGTTCGGTGTCTTCGCCCAGCTCCTGGTTGAAGGAATCACCGGGCTCAACATCCCGGTCTACCTCTGGATCGCCGTGCTGCTTGCCGTCGTGACCGGCCTGACCATGCGCGGGGTGGACGCCAGCCTCAAAGTGCTGGGAGTTCTCATTGTCGGCGAAGCCTTCGCGGTAGCCGCACTGGTGATCTCCCTCATCGCCCAGAAGGGCATCGGCATCTTCACATTCGAGGGCTTCAGCGGCTCCACCGTCTTTGGACCCGGCCTGGGAATCTCCCTCCTCTTTGCTTTCGCCTGCTTCACCAGCTTTGAAGCAACGGTCGTCTTCGCGGAAGAAGCCAAAGAACCCCGCCGCACCATCCCACGCGCCGCCTACTTCGTCATCGCCTTCGTAGGAATCTTCTACACCATCTCCACGTGGGCCATTAGCGGTGCCATCGGCATCAACAACATCCAGACCGTGGCCACGGACAACCCGGCCGGCATGATCTTCGACCTCGCCGGGACCAGCGCCGGTTACTGGCTGAGCATGACCATGCAGATCCTCGTCGTCACCAGCTTCCTGGCCATGCTGCTGGGCCTGTCCAACATGTTCTCCCGCTACCTCTTCTCCCTCGGCCGCGCCGGAGCCCTGCCCACGAAGCTTTCCGCCGTCTCCAAAACGGGCGCCCCACATGTCGCGGGCCTCATCAACGGAATCGTCGTCCTCGCCGTCATCAGCATCTTCCTGCTCGCAGGAGCCGACCCCATCACCACCGTATTCTCCTGGTTCGTTGCCCTGGGAACCGCAGGCTTCATCACCATCCTGCTAGTGACATCAGCAGCGATCGTGGTCTTCTTCGCCCGGAACGGCATGCGGGACAACCTCTGGGTCACCGTCATCGCACCCTCCCTGTCATTCCTGGCATTCACCGTCATCGGATACCTGACGCTGGACAACTATGACGCCCTGCTCGGCGGCGCTGGCGGCATTGCACGCTGGCTCCTGCTCGGCATCCCCCTCCTCTTCGTAGCCGGAATCGCCAGGGGAGCACAAAAGCCGTCCATCAACTTCGCCGCGGTCATCGGCTGACCCAGCCGCACCACCTGTCCCCCACTCAATGAAAAAGAACAAGGAACACACCATGACTTCAACCGACATCCAGGACTACATTCCCGAAGAAGAGTGGCCCCCGGTTTCCGCCATGCTCGAAGGCTTCGGTGATCAAACACTGCCCGCCTCGCCCGCCCTCACAGGGGCCACCCTAAGCATCCCAGGACAAGACGGAGCCACCGAGGAGTACGTCTTCGACACAGCATCCTCCGTCACCTGGACCTCGCAGCGCGGCCAGGAGAAGACCATCGCAACAGCAGGCTACAAAGCCATCGAAGCGCGCCCCGGGATCTTCATCATCGACTTCGTCCGGGGTGAAGGGCTCGCAGCAGAAAACGTGACCATTATCTGGGACCGGAACACCGGCGCGGTGACTTCCGGCGTATCAGGCTTCGTCCTCGTGGGCGACAGGACCCGCAGCACCACTGACTTCAGCCAGACCAACAGCAACGGCTCAGCGGCTCGGCACGAACGCTCATCCGGCCTGGTCGGCAAGCGGATCTTTTACCGTTACAGCAACGTTGAAACCTACGAACACATCTACCTGAACCCTGGCACCTTCACCTGGAACTGCATCCGCGGCGGCGAAGCAGGACTTGCCGACACCGACCGCTGCATGACCTGGGAAGTCGCAGAGGATCTCTTCATCTTCTTTTGGACCGAAAAAGTGATGTGCGTTGAAGCCGTCCTGCTCGTGGACCTGCGGGAACAGCGCTCCATCGGGCGGATGTTCGGCTGGGACGACCCGGCCAACGAACCGGTCATTCTGCCCTTCAACTCCCGGCTCAGCGTCCTGAACACCACCGAGTACCCCCAAGACACGAACAAGCACTAAGCCCTGCAGGGGATGTCCGGTCCTGTACCGGACATCCCCGAGCAGCCGCCAACCAACATAACGGAGACCATTCATGGACATGCAACTGCGTGACCGCGTCGTCATGGTGACAGGCGGTGCATCAGGCATCGGCCGTGCCTGCGTTGACCTTCTGGTCTCGGAAGGCGCAAACATCCTCATTGTCGACCGCAACCCCGACGGCGCCGCCGCGGCAGAACGGCTCCGCAACGACGGACACCAAGTTTCCTTCGCCCATGCCGATCTCACCGTCGAAGCGGATGTCCGGATGCTCGCAGAAGCAGTGGAGGACCTCTACGGTGGCCTGGACTCCGTCATTGCCTGCGCCGGTATCTCCGGCCCTGTAGGACAGAGTGCAACAGATGTATCCGCCGAGGACTGGGACCGCGTGATGGCGGTCAACGTCCGCGGGAACTTCCTGCTTGCCAAGTACTGCGTCCCCATGCTGCGTTCGAGCACGCTGGCGTCGATGGTTTTCCTCGGTTCGGACTCTGCGTTCGTCGCCTACGAGGGCATGGCCCACTACAGCGTATCCAAGGGAGCCGTGGTGATGCTGACAAAGGCACTCACCGTGGACCATCCACAGGTCCGGTTCAACTGCTTGTGCCCAGGCGTCGTGGACACCCCCATGTCGCGTGCCGATCTCGGACTGGACGACGGCTTTGCCGGCTCAGGGCTTCCCGTCATCGAACCCCGGCAGATCGCGGGACACGCGCTGTTTCTCGCCTCACCCATCAGTGCGCCCATCAACGGGACAACGCTGATTGCGGACTTTGGCTACACCGCCCGCTCAGCACAGCCCTCACTGGCCTTCACCGCCAACCCCTAAAAGCGAATCCGACAACACCGTAGGGAACATCCCTGCTGCTCGACAAGGAGTACCCCATGGAAACCTATGAATCCCTGCTTGCCAGCATCGCACCGCAAAGCGCTGAATCCCGGACGATTTTCGACCCCGCCACAGGCGCCGCCGTTGGTGAAGCCCCCGTCCATAACCTCGAAGACCTGGAGCACGCGGTCTCCGCTGCGGTGGCAGCGCAGCCGGCGTGGGCCAACCTGGGCCACGACGGCCGGTCCGCCGCCCTCCTGAAAGCAGCCGACGCCGTCGAACGCTCCGCCGAAGAACTCGCCCAGCTGCTCTCCCGCGAGCAGGGCAAACCCCTCAACGGCCCCAACGCCCGCTTCGAAGTCGGCGCCTGCGCCGCCTGGCTCCGGGCAGCCGCCACCACGCCGCTGGAACCGGAAACCGTGGTGGATGACGGCGAAACCCGGGCCGAGCTGTACTACCGGCCCATCGGCGTCGTGGGCGCCATCGGCCCCTGGAACTGGCCCATGATGATCACCACTTGGCAGATCGCTCCGGCACTGCGGATGGGCAACGCCGTCGTGGTCAAACCGTCCAAGATGACTCCGCTCTCCGTACTTGCCCTGCTCAAGGTCATCAATGAGGAACTCCCCGAAGGCATCCTCACTGGCATCTCCGGCGACCGCACCGTGGGCGCCCGGCTGGCCGAACACCCTGCCGTCGGGAAGGTCATGTTCACCGGCTCCACCGCCGCCGGGAAGGAGATCATCAGGTCCTCCGCGGACACCGTCAAACGGCTCACCCTGGAACTGGGAGGAAACGACGCCGGCATCGTCCTGCCCGACGCCGACCCCAAAGCCATCGCGCAGGACCTGTTCTGGGGCGCCCTCATCAACACCGGCCAAACCTGCGCCGCCCTGAAGCGCCTCTACGTCCACGAGGACCTCTACGACGCCGTCTGCGAAGAACTTGTAGCCGTCGCGAAAGCCATGCCGATGGGCAACGGCCTGGAGGAAAACAACGTCCTCGGTCCGCTGCAGAACAAGGCACAGTACGACGTCGTCGCGAGCCTCGTCGAGGCAGCCAAGGCCTCCGGCGCCCGCGTCCTCCTCGGCGGAAACCCGGACACCGGCCAGCCAGGCTACTTCTACCCCACCACCCTCGTGGCCGACATCGACAACGACAACCCACTCGTCGCCGAAGAACAATTCGGCCCCGCCCTGCCCATCATCAAATACAGCACCATCGACGAAGCGATCGAGAAGGCCAACGCCCTCGACGTCGGCCTCGGCGCGTCCGTCTGGTCCTCCGATCTGCCAGCCGCCCGCGAAGTCGCCGCCCGCATCGAAGCCGGGACCGTATGGATCAATCGGCACGGCGCCGTCGATCCCCGTATCCCCTTTGGTGGCGCCAAGCAGTCCGGCTACGGCCTTGAATTCGGCGTCGAAGGCCTCAAGCACCTTGGCGTCCCGCAGGTCATCAACGGCTAACTACTCCCCCAATCAATAAGAACGGGTTCGAGGATGCGCACGGCGCAATATACCCCGCCTGCGCATCCTCGACCCGGCTCTAACGCTTCGCCCCCGTTACCTTTTTCGTAGCCCCTTCCTGTTGCAGGATGAGGGTGTGTTGGCCGGTCGGTCCCGGCATGGTTTCTGCCCCCAGTCGTTCATGATCCGGGGGGTGTTGTCACCGGGACCGGCTTGGCGGCAGTTGATCGCTGATAGAGGCACGCCGACGGGTCCTTCGTAACGTGGATGCCGACACCTGCCGCCGTTGGCCAGCCAACACAGGATGGTGACGCGCAAACAAGGGAGCGGGTATGGCGGTGATTCTGGATCAGCAGGACATAGACGTATTCATCGGTCTGGACGTCGGGAAATCCGGCCACCACGCCGTGGCCCTGAATCGGGCGGGGAAGAAGCTCTTCGACAAGGCCCTGCCCAACGACGAAGCCCGGCTGCCGGAGATCCTCGATTCCTTGTCCGGGCACGGGAGAATCCTGCTTGTCGTGGATCAGCCGGCCACCATCGGGGCGCTGCCCGTTGCGGTCGCCCAGGCATTCGGTGCAGCGGTCGGTTACCTGCCTGGCCTGGCGATGCGTAGGATCGCTGACCTGCACCCGGGCCAAGCCAAAACCGACGCCAGGGATGCGGCGATCATTGCCGAAGCAGCCCGGTCCATGCCCCACACGCTGCGGACGATTGCCCTGGATGATGAGACGCTGGCCGAACTCGGGGTGCTCTGCGGCTTCGATGACGACCTCGCAGCCCAGATCACCGCGACATCCAACCGGATCCGCGGGCTGCTCACCCAGATCCACCCGGCGCTCGAGCGGGCAGTTGGCCCCCACCTCGATCACCCGGCGGTGGCGGACCTGCTCACCCGGTATCCGACACCCGCAGCGCTCAAGACCGCCGGCCGAGGCCACGTCAAAACCAGGCTGAAGAAGCACGCACCCCGGGCGGCCGAACGGCTCACCGACGCTATCTTCACGGCATTGGGCGAACAAACCGTCGTGGTCGTGGGCACCGGTGCCTCAGGGATCGTGCTCCCGAAACTGGCCGAACAACTGCTCTCCCTGCGGCACCAGCGCGACGACATCGCAGCCCAGGTCGAAGCCCTTGTGGAGGCCCACCCTCTTCATAAGGTCCTGACCTCGATGCCCGGCATCGGCGTCAGGACCTGCGCCCGAATCCTCACCGAAGTCACCGGCAAGCACTTCGCCAGCGCAGCCCATCTGGCCTCCTACGCCGGCATCGCGCCCGTCACCCGACGCTCCGGGACCTCCATCCGCGGCGAGCATTCGAGTCAACGCGGGAACAAAAAACTCAAACGCGCCCTGTTCCTCTCCGCCTTCGCAGCCCTGCACCACCCGCCGTCGCGCGCATACTACGACCGAAAACGCGCCGCAGGCAAACGCCACAACCAAGCCCTCATCGCCCTCGCACGCCGCCGGTCAGACGTCCTCTTCGCCATGCTCCGAGACGGAACCCTCTACCAAGACCCCGAACCCCGGAACCTGCCATCAGCCGCTTGACGAAAACCATAGAGGCACCCCCCCGGCCAGCAGGGCCATGTCCAGTGCAAGAGGAACTCGATGAGCAATCAGCCAGTAGCAATCATCACCGGAGGCGGCACAGGGATCGGCGCTGCCACAGCGGGAGTTCTCCGGGCCGAGGGCTGGGAGGTCGTCATCGCCGGCCGGCGCGTGGAGCCACTACAGGCGGCCGCCGCAGCCACCGGCGCCATTCCCGTGGTCGGGGACGCAGCTTCCAAACCTGACGTGGAGAGGCTGGTCGCCACCACGATCGATCATTTCGGCCGCCTGAACGGCGTCGTCCTGAACGCGGGAATCGTGCGGTCAGGGGCGGTGGGAGACCTCACTGATGACGCGTGGGATGCGATGTTAGACACCAATCTCACCGGTCCTTTCCGACTTGCCCGCGCGGCGATGCCCCACCTCGTTGCTTCACGTGGTTCCATCGTCGGCGTTGCCTCCGCTGGTGCCTTGAGGGCCAGCGGCGGAATCGCCGGCTACAACGCCACCAAGGCCGGTCTCACCATGCTCATGCAGTCGATAGCCGTCGACTACGGACCCCGCGGTGTGCGGGCCAACGCAATCTGCCCTGGATGGACGCGAACCGAAATGGCCGACATGGAAATGCAGGAGTACGGCGCAGAACTCGGCATCGACTACACCGACGCGTACAAGGTCGCAACGTCCTTCGTTCCAGCGCGCAGACCCGCTACCTCGGCAGAAGTCGCTGAGGCCATAGCGTGGCTGCTCTCCGACAAGGCGTCGTACGTCAATTCAGCGGTGCTGCCAGTGGACGGCGGGATGATCGCAGTGGACCCTGGCGGGCTCGCCCTTGACCCCCGGGTCACTCTTACAACCTCCGGGCATAACTAGGCCTGAATCTATCGACACAGCCACTGCAGAAGCCGAACAGCTGGTGCCAAATGACGAAGGGGCAGGAAAGCGTCCTGCCTCCCAGAAACGCAGAACTTATCCACGATTGGGTGGAGCCAACGCCAAGCGAACAAGTATTCCTGCAAGGCCAAGAGGTAGGACCTTCCTACGGATCAGTTGATGCCGTGACCGAAGACCGCGCAACACTCTGGCTGCAGTCACACCCGTCAGGAGCTGTACCCGCCGAGGTCTTCGCCGAACGACAGTGCCATTGTTCCGCTGCGTTTTAGGGCGTCTATCACCACAGCCGGCTCGATGGCCTGGGCCCGGGCAGCCCACTCTGAGCCTTTCAGGTATGTGGAAAGTGCCGCGCGGCTGGGAAAGACGGCATCGACAACCAGCTGGAAGTCACCGGCGAGGACCGCAGCGTACCGGACTGACGAGGAAGGAAGCATTTCCGCTTCCACGCGGTCCAGTTCCGGAAACGGCACTTTGACCCATAGGAGCACCTCAACCGGCAACCCGAGCAGCGCAGGCTCGAAGACTGCACGGATAAACAATGTCCCCTCCCGCCGCATCCGCTCCACCCTGCGCTGGCTCGTCTGCACCGAGAGTCCCGTGATGCGCGCCAGTTCCTCGTAAGTGGCCCGGCCATCACGTTCCAATGCCCGGAGAATCTGCCGGTCCTCTTTGCCCAGCTGCTCAACATGCTCCAGTGCGGTCGGAGCCTCCGAGTACCGGGTTCCGCCCATCCCCTCGATTTCTTCCGGCGTCAGGACTCCTGGATTCCACTGGTGCATGGTCCTGAGATAGCTGAGGACCGGATACGTGGCCGCCGATCTCACCCCCGGGATACTCCCTATGTCCCGGATCAGCAGCTCTGCAAACTTGGAAGCTGGGCTGGAAAGCTCTGCCGCACAATCCGCGGAACCGGTGAGGATGTAGGTGTACAAGGTTTCCGGGCGCCTCGCGAGGGCGGCAGCGGCAATACCGGCTGAGCCTGGGTTGCAGGCAACCTTCAGCACAAACTGTTCCAGATGCCTGAAGCGGCTCGGATTGGGCAACGCGCGTATCCGCACCCGCCCGTCCCGCAGGAGCTCGGAGCCCCTCCGCGCCACCGTCCGTTCGGCCTCGCCCAATGCCGCGGCCACTTTCGCCCATGAGGCGCGCCCGTCTACCTGCAGGGCCCCGACAATCCGTTGGTCCAGCTCGTCCAGCACATCCATGTCCCGCTCCCTGATACGACCTCATCGTCACCTCCAACTCTAGACTTCCCGCCACACTTCTGGCTGATTCTTCCACTTATCCGGAAAGCGTTGTCGGAAACCAGTGACGCAGCACACGATTGTTGACGAAGCCACCACCTACCGAAGGAAGAGCAATGACAGAAACTGTCGCAACGACGCGTCAGGGAGCAGTACGCGGGGTCGAAAAGGCCGGCACCATCAGCTGGCGGGGGATCCGGTACGCCGCTCCCCCGACCGGGCCCCTGCGGTGGTTCGCTCCCCAGCCACCAGAGCCTTGGGAGGGCATCCGTGAGGCGGACACGTTTCCCACGCGCGCCCCGCAAGTGCTCGCCGCCGAGCTCGTCCCGCCTGGCGGGGCAACGCCGTCGGACGATGACTCGCCCATGGGTGAGGACTGCCTCTTCCTCAACATCACCGCCCCGGCGCAGCCGACAGACTCGCCCTGCCCGGTTCTGGTCTGGTTCCACGGCGGCGGATACACCTGGGGATCAGGAGCCAACTTCATCGGCGACGGGACCGCCCTCGCCCTCGAAGGCACCGTTGTTGTGACCGTCAACTACCGGCTGGGGGCCCTCGGTTTCCTGAAGCTGGACCACCTCCTCGGAGAGCAGTACGCCTCGTCGGCAAACGCAGGGCTGCTGGACCAGATCACGGCACTGAAATGGGTCCGGGACAACGTGGCCGCATTCCGGGGCGACCCTTCACGCATCACCATTGCCGGCGTTTCGGCCGGGGCCAAAAGTGTGGTTAATCTGATGGCCTCGCCCATGGCCGAAGGCCTGTTCCAGCGCGGAATCATCCAAAGTGGCGGCGAGCACCTCAACACCCCGGATACCGCCGAACAGGTCACCGCCGCGCTGCTCCGCACTCTGCGCCTTAGCCCGGCGAACGCAGCAGAGCTCCTGACAATGCCCGTTGACGTCATACTCGCCGCGCAGCAGGAGATCGCCGCCGGGGTCCGGGCAACGTGGGTCTGGCGCCCTACTGTTGACGGGACGGTCCTTCCCGAAGCCCCCGTCCACGCCTTGGCTAAGGGCCGGGCCAAGGGGATCAACATCATGGCCGGCGTGACAGCCAACGAGGCCGGGAGCTATGACCTCGCCGACCCGAGCGCATCGGAACAGTCACCACGCGTCCTCCGTAAAATTTTCGGGGACGAAGCAGCGAAAGTGCTGGATACTTACCTACGCACATTCCCAGGGGCGGACGAGCGCCAACTTCACTGCGCTGTCCTGGCGGACGAACGGTACGGCATCCCCACCATTCGGCTGCTCGACAGCCAGTCCGACAATGCGTCCTGCTGGCGTTACCGCTTCGATGCGCCAAGCCCCGGCGCCCCGAAGGAGAAGTGGGGGTTCCACGGGTCCGACGTTCCCTTCGTATGGGACATTGGACTCGAAGGGGCGGAACCGGCATTGCAGACTCTGGCATCAGGAATCCGGCAAGCGTGGACAAGCTTCATCCATCACGGAAAACCCGAAAGCGCCGATCTGCCCTTCTGGCCGGAATACCGGCAAACAGAACGGTGGACGATGTTGCTGGACACCACCCCAACAGTGGTCCCGGACCCCCGGCAGCAACAACGGCGGGCATGGGAAACGGCAAAGTGGCAGCCCGACACCTGGTGGGAATTCCCCGCCATGCACTCAACCAACACCACCACCGACGAGTGAAAGAGTCCGTACAGTGACGTACACCAACGACACAGCTTCCGAAGGCACCGGGGACCTGCCAACGACCCTCTACAAAAAGCTCGCCTGGCGAATCCTGCCCCTCGCCTCCATCTGCTACGCCGTGGCCATCATTGACCGGGTTAATATCGGCTTCGCAAAACTGGAAATAAGTGCCGACATCGGCCTCTCGGCCGCGGCCTACGGCCTTGGCGCCGGCATCTTCTTCCTCGCCTATATCTTCTTTGAAGTGCCCAGCAATATGATCCTCGAACGCGTTGGCGCAAAAGTATGGATCGCCCGCATCATGGTCACCTGGGGCGCTGTCACCATCGCTACCGGGTTCGTCCAAAACACTGAACAGTTCTACACTGCCCGGATCTTCCTGGGCATTGCAGAAGCGGGCTTTTACCCGGGCATGGTCTATTTCCTGTCCCAGTGGTTCCCACGCAAACGCCTCGCACAGGCCTTGGCGCTGCTGGTCATCGCAGGACCCATCGGCAGCATGTTCGTCGGTCCTTTGTCCGGGTGGGTCATGTCCAGCCTTGGGGGACTCGCAGGTATGGCAGGTTGGCAATGGCTCTTTGTGATGCAAGGCATACCGGCTGCCCTCCTTGGCATTATCTTCTTCTTTTCCGTTGCCAGCTCGCCGAAGGACGCCGGCTGGCTGACCGCGGAGGAAAGGGCCGCCATTGCGGAAAGCCTGGGCCCCGCCGGCGCACGTGAGAAAGCCTCAAAACAGTTCAAGAAGGCCATTACCAACAAGCGGGTTTGGCTCCTCGGCTTCATCCTGGCAGCCAATTACGTCGGCATCTACGCCGTCGTGTTCTGGATACCCAGCATCATCAAAAACACCGGCGTAACGGATGTAATGACCATCGGGTACCTGTCCTCGGTCCCGTTCGCCGTCGCTGTCGTGGCGACCATCGCCCTTGGCATTTACTGCGACCGCAGCCAGGCGCACCGCCGGGTACTTGTCACGGGCATGGTACTGGCCGCACTGGGACTCGGGGCCAGTGTGGCCACCAGCGACCAACTGGCCCCCACCCTCATCGGCATCTCCCTCGCCAGTGCACTCTTCACCGCCACCGGCCCCATCATTTGGGCGGTCACCAACCTCCAACTCAAGGGCATGACAGCGGCCGCCGCAGGCATCGCGCTGATCAACACCATCGGCTCCATAGGGTCCTTCCTTGGCCCTTACGTCATGGGGCTCGGCCAGGACTGGACCGGCAATGTCGTCGTTCCCCTCCTGTTCATTGCAGGCGTCGCGGTAGCCGGGGCACTGGCTGCCCTTGCCATCCCCCGCACCCCAACGAATCATGAGCACATCGACGGAGGGCGTGACACCGCCCTGAAACCGGCACCTCAAGGGAAAGCGGGCGTCCAGTAGTGAACACCCTCTCCGAGACAGTGCGAACCGTAATGGCGGCCTACAACAAGGGAAACCCGGAACCCCTGATCTCCACTTTCCACGACGACGTTCAATACACCATCGTCGAACTCGACAGGACATACCGGGGCATCGAGGAAGTCAGCGTCCTGGCCTGCAAGGGGGCCGGACAAACCCGGTTTCACCTGCAGGAAGTCACATCGCACGGGCCATTGATCGCCTTCACCTACAACCACCACAACCCTCTTGCCGGAATGAGCTACCACGGCCCAGGGCTGGCCGTCCAAAAGTACGACGACGACGGGCGACTACTCGCACAGTGGGCCTATCGAGCCTGAAAACCAAACTAAGGACGACGGCGGGATTCCCGCCGTCGTCCTTTGTCATCCTGACCGCTGCCATCGCAGCACCCCGAGCTACCGGTCCGAAGCCCGTAAGAGTCGATCCGGAGCCAAGAGTTGGACAACGTCCACACTCTTGGCTCCGGCTCAGCACCCAAAGGCCAGCCACCGACTATTGAAGAACGCGGTTCGTCTCTGTGCTGGAAGTCCGGCACAGGTGGGCGCGGCCTCTGGTTTGCCTGAGGCCTCCTGCAGTTCATGGGCAGAGAAACACGTGGCTGCGACAAAGCGGCCTGCGGGCATCCGGCTTGGCGCTAGAGCCGGTGCCGGCTGTAGCGATGGGGCGTGGAATGCCGGTACGTGACCCTAGCGTCATAGAGAACCAACGCGTCGACCACTACGCCGGAAGGCTCACCCAGCCAAGGAAAAGCAATTGAACGCCGTCATCCACGGCTGGCGGCAAGGACGGCCGCGCGTGACGCCAACAGGGGCGCGACCCCGCAGCGACTCTTTAGCCTCCCCCGCCTCCTCCGACGGGTCCAATGAAGCCGCTGAAGTTGCCGTGACCTCCGCCGCCACTATCGTCGTCTTTGCCGCACCGCAGACAGCGCTTGTAGAGGCCACCGTCTTCGGCGTGTTCGACATGCCATTTATGGCTGATATTCAATTTGCATAGCAGAGCCCCAAACATGACCTTCTCCGATCCGTGCAGGCAGCCGCTCTAACAGTTCAATAATGGCCCTCGCACAGCGGGGGCGATACTGCTTAAACGGTGAAGGAGGTCCGCTGGCCGTTCCAAGAATGGAATCAACGAAAGCGGGGAAACGAAGTGGCAAAACCAGAAGTCGACTTCACTCCGACGTCATCAGTTGAGTTCGCGCCCTGGACCCCATCATCGAAGGGCTTCAGGAACCGTCCTGGCTCCTGATGCCCTTACCGGCCGCGTCACCCGGATCTGAATTTGAGCCTGGAACCGATATATCACCCATCGGCGTCCTGGTCCATGCCTTTGATGGGTTGTCCGCGACTGCAACATGCAGCAGGAATTCCCTAACTGGTTCGCCGCTGCACCTTCCCTGGGTGGCTGCTTCCCCATCATGAGGGACAGTCCTAATATTGAGGTGCTGGGCGGACGGTACTGTCGCAGGTTTGGCCGGACGTGGTGCCGCAGGCGGCCATGGATCTGTCACCTTGTCCCGAGCAGGTGCCGCGATGGGCACGAACAATCACGGGTGGAGCCGGCTGGCCTTCGCCGTCGTCCTCCTTGTCTCTGGCTGTACCTATTCCACCGATGAGCCCGCACCGTCATCAAGTTCACCGAACTCCTTCGCTTCCCTGGAAAGTCAGGTCCAGCTGTTCATGGACGAGGGTGCAGTATCCGCCGTCGTGCAAGTCAGGTGGCCCGAGGGGGAATGGACCAGGTCTTACGGCGTGCGCGACCTTGAGACCAAGACGCAGGCGCAACCTACTGACCGGGTGCAGGTCGCCAGCGTCACCAAAACCATGACAGCCGTGGCCGTGCTCAAGCTCGTCGACGACCACCTCATCGGACTCGACGACTCCGTCAACGATGTCATCCCAGGATTCACATCCACACTCAAGCCGCCAGGCCCGATCACCGTCCGGCAACTGCTCAGCCACACATCCGGGATGCCCGAAGCCGACGATGCGCTGCCTGTCGATGTTGACTTCCGCCCCGTGCTCTCCCGGACGATGACGATGGAGCGTGGCTTGGAGCTGGCAGGGACCCTCCCCTGGGAAGCGTCTAGCGTGGGGTCTTTCAAGTACTCGAACTCGAATTACTTCGCGCTCGGCCTCCTGATCCAGACGCTGCGGCACAAGCCTTTCGTTCAGGTCATGAAGGAGGAGGTTTTCGATCCTCTCGGCTTGCAGAACACCACCCTGGACCGGGTCAACCTGCACGAGGCCGGACTCCTACATGGCTACGTGACCCTCTACGGTGAACGGATCGACACCACAGACAACATCTTTTTCGCAGGGAATCCAGCCGGAGGTGCGGTCTCAACTATGGCAGACGTGAACCTGCTGATGGCCAGCATCTTTCAAGGGCGGGCGATCTCTCCGGCATCACTGCGGGAGATGAAGACAAGTCCCGGCTTCGCGCCCTACGGGCTGGGCGTGTGGGAGCACGCGGACGGATGCTCGATTCAATCCCGGTACATGAGCCAAGGGCTCTTCTGGAGCTATGTAACAGTGGCGGCAAGCAGCGCGGACGGGCGCTACCAGGCCGCGATGACCGTCACAACACCACCGCTGCCCACCCCACTGGAGGACGAGTCCACCGGGAACAAGCGTGAACTCCTGAGCGGCCAAATCCAATCCACCCTCAACGAGACCCTGGACCGGCTCTGCGCGCCAGCCAAATGAGCCGCATGAGCCAAATGAGAACGTACGTGAGCCGTTATCCGACCGGATGTCCGTGCGAGCAGTGCTCCTGCCCCGGCTGGATCTCGTGCCCCTGGATGCACGTACGCTCCGGGGGAAGCGGGCGGTCATGATAGCTGAGGAAGATGCTGCTGTAGCCGCGCTCTATGCCCTCGTCCTCCCGCTTTAACCACTCCGTCAAGTGCAGCCGGTGATGGTCCCCGGGCTTCTCGTGGTTTTTCTGTTCATGCGTCCGATGCCCGAAAGGATTCTTCGCCACGGCAGTCGCGACCTTAGATTACGTCTCTGTTCGGTGCAGAGAGGAAACGGTAAACACCATGATAGGAGCCCTGCAAGGTTGCGACAATCGGTCGTGCTGTTGGCTAGGGAACGCAGTCTCAAATCATTCCCCAGTAAGTTGTCGCCCATCCGCAGTAGGATTCGGGGGCCGGTCAATACTCCGGGGCTCCAGAGCGGTGGCATCAACGCCATTCCCGCCTTCAACCGATAGGAGCACCGACGTGCCAGCATCGGCCAGTCTGAAGCCCAGGTGTGGACAACGTCCACACGGCAACACATGGCGTCTAAGGCAAGCGCCAACGAGCTCCTCCAATTACAGCTGACGCGCTGGTGGAAGTACTGGCCCCGGTTGTCGCCAGTCGCCCCCCAAGGCCATTCTTACTCAAAATGCCGGCACGGTGCGGCCGGGACAGTTTTCTGGTGAAACGTGTTTCCGAGACGCAGGAACTTCTGCCCTTCCGCCTACCCGGTCGACACCCCGGGACTGTGGAACGCTGTTGTTTTCAAGACGCGAGGCAGCCGAACTAAGAATTGTGTTCCGCGCCTCGCCGGCGACACCTATGGGGTCCATGGTGTTCACGGTCATGGCAGCTCTCGCGCAGATGGAGCACGAGATCAAGCGCGAACGCGTCATTTGATTCCATTGCCAAGCGCCGAGACGCTGGAAAGAAATTGGGAGGCCGGCCCCGCCGGCTCACGGACAGTCAGATTCGGAGTGCAGTCCGACTTGTTGAAAGTAGTGAGCCCGCCGCCCAGGTCGCTTGCGACTTGGGGATGTCCCGAGCTACCTTTTACCGGCGCTTACGAGCCCTTGCCGACGCCCAGCCTGCCACTTAGCGCGGCAGAAAGAGGGCCACTTACCGCTCACAATCACAAGCTTGTGGTTCACGGCGCTCTGTGGCGGCGTTTTGGCGGCGCTAGATGTCGCGCCTCCTGACGCCAATAAGCAGAAGAGATCAGATCTAGGAGCAGACAGGGGCTCTAAGCTGTTCTTTCGAGGTCGGGTGATGATGCGTTCTCCCGCTCCTCCAACGCCCCAGTTACCGATGCGGTGAGGCTGTTGGCAATGTGGGTGCGGGCCAGTTCTGCTGCGCCGGGTCCGTCTCCGGCGGTGACGAGTTCCAGGATCTGGTGGTGCTGGTTCAGGTCGATGGTGCGGGGCTCATCGCCAGAAGGCAGTTCCAAGCCGATGCGCCGGTAGCGGTCCGACTTGTCCCACAGATCGTCCAGGAGCTTGATGAGGGTGGCGTTGTGCGAAGCGGTGTAAACGGCGCGGTGGAACTCACGGTGGGCGATGATGGCATCCTCGCCCCAGACTTTAGTGACGGGCAACAGCTTCTCGGCGGCAGCGCGCATCATGGCAACGTCGTCGTCGGTCCGGCGGTAGGCGGCCAGTTCGGTTGCTGACGGCTCCAAGGAGAGGCGGACCTCCAGGAGCTCGCGGGCTTCGGCGGCGCTCATGTCGGCCACCTTGGAGTCGCGGTGGGTGTCCATAGTGATCAGGCCCTCGCTTGAGAGCCGGCGGATCGCTTCACGCAGGGGGGTGATGCTCATCTGCATGTTCTCGGCCAACTCGTACTGGGAAATGCGCGAGCCAGGGGCTAAGGCGCCGGAGAGGATCATCTGGCGCAATTCGCTGTACGCGAGGCTGCCCTTACTCGAAAAGACATTGGTACTCATCTGTCGCTCCAAATCTGCCGGGAGTCGTCCGTTTCCCCTTAGTATAGCCCGTCAGGAAACATCTTATAAGAAATCTGTTCGCTGGGCTTGTGCTCCCGGTCAGGGGCAAGCTAACCTCGATTCAAGGTCTTATAAGATATTTGATACCAGCTGCTGCAGGTGATGTGACCCTCGGGCAAGTTCCGAGCATCCATCTTATAAGAAATAAGATCCGACCTAGAGAGATTCAAAGATGAAAATCGTTTCCGCCCACGTAGGCACCATCCCCATCAGTTCCTCCATCCGGAACGCGTTCATTGACTTCACCAAGATGGACTGCACTATCATCGCGCTCGTCTCCGATGTGTTCGTTGACGGCAAGCCGCTGGTCGGCTACGGGTTCAACTCCAACGGTCGCTACAACGCGACGGGCATCCTGCAGGACCGCATCCTGCCGCGCCTGATGGATGCTCCTGCCGAGGATCTCATGGATGAGAACGGCGAACTGTCGCCGGAAAAGGCATGGGACATCATGATGTCCAACGAAAAGCCCGGTGGCCACGGCGAACGGTCGGTCGCCGTCGGCGTGGCCGACATGGCCCTCCACGACCTCGCCGCAAAGATCGCCGGTGTCCCCTTGTACCGCTGGATCTCGGACCACTACGGTGACGGCAATCCGGACAAGGACGTCTTCGTTTATGCCGCCGGCGGCTACTACGCCCCCGGCAAGACCTTGGAAGACCTGCAGAACGAAATGCGCGGCTTCCTTGACCAGGGCTACAACATTGTCAAGATGAAGATCGGCGGCGCCGACCTGGCAGAGGACCTTCGCCGCATCGAGGCCGTGATCGAGGTCCTCGACGGCGATGCGTCCCGCCTGATGGTGGACGTCAACGGCAAGTTCGACCTGGACACCGCCCTGGAATATGGAAAAGCCATCGATAAGTACGGACTGTTCTGGTACGAAGAAGTCGGCGATCCGCTGGACTACGCCCTGAACGCCACCCTTTCCGAGCACTACCGGAACCCCATCGCCACGGGAGAGAACTTGTTCTCCCTCCAGGACGCACGGAACCTGGTCCGCTACGGCGGCATGCGCCCGGACCGGGACTTCATTCAGGTCGACCCGGCGTTGAGCTACGGCCTCACCGAATACCGCCGGATCCAGGACATGCTTGCCCAGCACGGCTGGTCCTCCCGCCGCTGCATCCCGCACGGCGGACACCAGTTCTCCCTGCACATCGCCGCAGCCCTCAAGCTCGGCGGCAACGAGTCCTACCCCGGCGAATTCCAGCCCACCGGTGGCTTCACCGACGACGCAGTCGTCGTCAACAGCCGTGTAGCCCCCGGCGACCTGCCCGGCATTGGCCTGGAAGGCAAGGCCGAGTTCTACAAGGTCCTGCGCGGCCTGCACGAGTAAACCACCCACACCTGTCTGGTCCCGGGCAGCAGAACTGCCCGGGACCAGGCAACCACCCCTAACTTCTCTGTCTGACGTGCAAAGGAGCACCCAAGATGTCTTCCCACACTGTGCAGGACCACCAGCATTCCCCACACCCGCCCAAACAGTCGTCCCGGTTCGGGCGTCCGATCCGTGAACTCTGGTTCCAGGTACTCCTCGGAGGAGTCCTCGGCATCCTCGTAGGCATGTTCATCCCGCAGGTCGGCTCGCAGCTGACCCCGCTCAGCGACTGGTTCATCGACTTGGTCAAGATGATCATCATCCCGGTCGTCTTCTGCGTCGTCACCCTCGGCGTTGCGTCCATGGACAGCCTCCGCAAAGCAGGACGAATCGGCATCAAGGCCCTCGGTTACTTCATCGTCCTCTCCCTCATCTCGATGCTCATCGGCCTGCTCGTCGCCAACATCTTCCACCCCGGCGACGGCATGAACATCGACGTGTCCAAGCTGAACGCCGACAAGATCCCCGGCGCCGGCAAGAGCTTTGACGGCATCGAGTTCGTCAACAGCCTGATCCCCACGTCATTCTTCGGCGCCCTCACCAGCAGCGCCATCCCGGCCGCCCTCCTGGTCTCCATCGTCTTCGGCGCAGCACTGAACCTCTCGGGCGAATCCGGTGTCCTGCTCACCGGCGGCATCCGCGCCCTATCTACCGTTATTTTCCGGATCGTTGGCTGGCTCATGCGCCTGGCACCCATCGGCACCTTCGGCGCCCTCGCCGCTACCGTGGCCAAGTACGGGGCCACCAGCCTTCAGCAGCTCGGCTTCCTCATCCTGCTCTTCACCGCCACCTGCATCGTTTACGTCCTCGTCGTCTTGGGCATCATCGCCCGGACCTGCGGCCTGAACATCTTCACCGTCATGCGCTACTTCAAAGACGAGCTCCTGATCGCCTTGGCAACATGCTCCAGCGAGGCAGTGCTCCCGCAGGTCATGAAGAAGCTCGAAAACATGGGCGTCGGCAAGCCGACCGTCGGCATCGTCATCCCGTCCGCGTTCTCCTTCAACCTCGATGGTTCCGCGATCTACCTGACCATGGCCTCCGTCTTCCTGGCCCAGGCAGTCGGGATCCACCTCTCCTGGGAACAACAGCTGGCCATGGTCGGCATCATGATGATTTCCAGCAAGGGAACAGCCGGCGTCGCCGGCGGAGCCTTCATCGTGCTCGCCGGCTCCCTGGGAGCCGTCAGCGCGATCCCCACCGCGGCCCTCGCCCTCATCGTCGGCGTTGACCGCCTCCTGAACGAAGGCCGCGTCTTCATCAACGTCATCGGCAACGTGCTGGCAACAGTCGTCGTCGGCAAATGGGAGAAAGACTTCGACCTGGCACAGGCCCGCAACGTGATACACGCATCGGGTCGAAAGAAAAACGAACTTCCGGCAAGGACGGCCGACCACGTCGAGACCGAGACGGTCGACGCCCACTAAACCCTGTCAGGGCCGCCTCTCTCCCCGGGGGGGGGCGGCCCTGCCCAGTGTGCACTTCACCCAGCACCAGCCAACCGCTATAACGACGAGGAACATCACACCATGGCCGGGCGCATACTCATCACTACCGACTACCTGCACGCCGGAGATGCCGTCTACGACCTCCTCCGCGGCCATGGCCTGGAACCCGTCTACGCACCGTCCAGAGGCTCACGGACACTGAAGGAACGCCGCTCGTTGTTCGAGGGCATCTCCGGAGCCATCCTCGCCAGCGAACCGGTCACCGCCGACATGCTCTCCGCCGCCGCATCCCTGAAAGTCATCGCCCGCAGCGGCGTGGGATACGACTCCATCGACGTCCAGGCCGCGGCCGCACAAGGAATCAGGGTCTGCAATGCCCCCGGAACAAACCACCACTCGGTCGCCGAACTGGCCATCGGACTGATCATCATGTCCGCACGCCGCCTCCTGGAGGTCACCACCGCCGTCCGCCAGGGCGGCTGGCCCCGGGAAGCCGGCCATGAGCTCCGAGGTTCCACCCTGGGAATAGTCGGCTACGGCGCCAGCGGACGCGCCACGGCAAGCCTGGGCGCAGCTCTCGGCATGAACGTCCTGGTCAGCACCGCCCACCCGGACCCAGCAAACGCCACGTTCCAGTACACGGATCTCGACACCGTCATCGCCGGCGCCGACTACCTCTCCCTGCATGCCCGCGGAGGCCAAAGCTCCGGCAAACTCATCGACGCACCTCGGCTGCAAACAATGAAACCCACCGCAGTCCTTATCAACACCGCCCGCGGCTCCCTCGTGGACGAACAAGCCTTGGCCAAAGCACTCTCCGACGGCACTATCGCCGGCGCCGCGCTGGACGTGCTCGGGAGCGAACCCCTACCCGGCGACAGCCCCCTAGGCGGCCTGGAGAATGTGCTCATCACTTCCCACCTCGCCGGACAAACGATCGAGGCACGGGCACGGGCCGGGCTGGCTGCCGCACACGCCGTCATCGACGTCCTCGAAAACCGCGAACCGGCCCACCCGGTCGACCGCTAACTCCAAACACCGACAAAGAAGAAGAAGGTTCCCTGATGTCGAAACCCCACCGCATCGCAGTCATTCCCGGCGACGGAATCGGCACCGAAGTCGTACCCGAAGGACTGCGCGTCCTGGACGCTGCAGCCTCAGCCTTCGACCTCAACCTCAAATACGAGCACTTCGATTACGCCTCGGCTGACTACTACACCCGGCACGGGAAAATGCTGCCCGACGGGTGGTTCGAGGAACTAAACCAGTTCGACTCCATCTTCTTCGGCGCCGTCGGCTGGCCCGACGTGGTCCCCGACCACGTATCGCTGTGGGGAAGCCTCCTGCAGTTCCGACGCCATTTCGACCAATACGTCAGCCTGCGCCCGGTCAAGCTCCTTCCCGGGGTGCCCAGCCCCCTCACCGGTCGGGTCCCGGGCGACGTCGACTTCTACGTCGTGCGCGAAAACACCGAAGGTGAATACTCCAGCATCGGCGGGAAAATCTTCGAAGGAACCGACCGCGAAACAGTGGTCCAGGAAACCGTCATGACCCGCACCGGCGTGGACCGCATCCTCAGGTACGCCTTCGACCTCGCCCAGAGCCGGCCGAAGAAGCACCTGACCTCCGCCACGAAGAGCAACGGCATCTCCATCACCATGCCCTACTGGGACGAACGCGTGGAAGCCATGGCGAAGGGCTTCGTCGATCTGAAGGTCGACAAGTACCACATCGACATCCTGGCCGCGAACTTCGTCATGCACCCGGACTGGTTCGACGTCGTCGTCGCCAGCAACCTCTTCGGCGACATCCTTTCCGACCTGGGCCCGGCGTGCACCGGGACCATCGGCATCGCCCCCAGCGGCAACATCAACCCCGAACGCCGGTTCCCCAGCCTCTTCGAGCCCGTCCACGGCTCCGCGCCGAACATTGCCGGCAAGGGCATCGCCAACCCCATCGGCCAGATCTGGTGCGCCGCCATGATGCTGGACCACCTGGGGGAACCCGAGGCCGCAGCCGCCATCACCACCGCCATGGAAACCGTGCTCGCCGATGGACATCAGGCACTCACACCGGACATGGGCGGCAATGCCACCACAAAGGAACTGGGCGAAGCCGTGGCATCGGCCCTGACGACATCATGACCCCCTCGTCCGGCCCAGCAACGGGCGCCCACCCGCCGTCGGAGAGCGGATCATGCTCCGGCAGCACCTCCACTGGCGACGGCTCATAGGAGCGACCGTTCAGATCCGCCAGCACGGCCAACTCATCCGCACCGGAATCGTGGATGACGCCATGGCAGACTCCACAGCGCTCTGGATCGCAGGCGACGCCACCCAACCACGCACCACGTACGAAGCCGCGCACGGGATCGAGGTGTGGGCCCACCCGGAAGAAGCCGAAGACGGGATCTGCTACCGGACGACATCGACAGCACCATCACAGAACTGACCTAGCACGGAGACCCATGACCCAGCCCACTTACATGCCCCAAAGCACCGACGACACCTCCTACTCCACCCCGGTCCTAAGGAATGTGCTCCCGGGCTTCGTCCTTGAACGCAATATCCCCGCAGAGATCGCCCGTTCCTGGCTGCTGGTCAATGCCATGAAGCCGGAGCTCTTCGACCAGTCGGCCGTGTCCCGCGCCGACTCGATCATCCTGGATATCGAAGATGCCGTAGACCCGTCGCAGAAGGACCAGGCCCGGAACAACGTGATCGACTGGCTGACCGCCGGCGGCAAGGCCTGGGTCCGGATCAACGACGCCACCAGCCCCTTCTGGGCCGACGACCTCGCGGGGCTCCGCGGCACCCCGGGCCTGCTGGGCGTCATGCTCGCCAAGACCGAATCGGCGGACCAGGTGACCGAGAGCTTCCACCGCATGGATGGCAAGACCCCCGTCATCCCCCTGGTGGAATCCGCCATCGGCATCGAGGAAGCCAACCACATCGCCAAGGCCCAGGGCGCGTTCCGCCTGGCCTTCGGTTCCGGCGACTTCCGCCGCGACACCGGCATGGCCGCCACGCAGGAAGCCATGGCCTACCCCCGCGCCAAGCTGGTCGTCGCCAGCCGGGTGGGCAACCTGCCGGGCCCCATCGACGGCCCCACCGTCGGCACCAACCACCCCATCCTGCGCGAGCAGACCGGCATCACCGTGATGATGGGCATGACCGGTAAGCTCTGCCTGGCCATTGACCAGACTCCGGTGATCAACGAGGTCATCAGCCCCACCCCGTCCGACGTCGCCTGGGCCACGGACTTCATGAACGATTTCGAAGCCAACGGCCGTGTCATCCGTGACGGCTCCGACCTGCCCCGCCTGGGCCGCGCCGAGAAGATCATGAAACTCGCCGTCGCCTTTGGGGTGCACCCGGCACACTAACGCCCGCTCCCGACTCGGACGCCTGCATGAGGCGGCCAAGGCGAACAACCATGCCCTTCGCACGTCCGACCCCAGCAGCCTCATCAGCAAACACAACCATCAAGAGAGAACGAATGGCTTACGCAAACTACCGGTATAAGGGTCACAACTACCTCGGCGAAGTTCACGGCGATTACCTCATCCCGCTAGCCGGGCTCACCGACATCGGACCGGAAACCTCCGCCGATCTCCTTGCCAGTGCCGCCCGTCTGACCGAATCCCGGGTTCCCCTATCCGAAGTCACCCTGCGCGCGGCGTCACCGAGGGCTTGCAAGATCCTCTGCGTGGGCCTGAACTACAAAGACCATGCCGATGACACCAGCACGGCCACCTTTCCCGTCCTTTTCCCCAAGTACACGTCCACCCTCATAGGACCGGCCGACGACATCATCCTTCCCCCAAAATCCACCCAGGTCGACTTCGAGGGCGAACTCGCCGTCATCATCGGCAAGACAGGCCGCCGCATCGCTGAACACAACGCAATGGAGCACATCCTTGGTTACTGCGTCTCCAATGACGTCACCATGCGCGACTTCCAGAACAAGTCCCACCAATGGCTGCAGGGCAAGATCTGGGACAACACCACCCCGCTCGGCCCGCACATCGTCGCGCCGGCAGAAACCGACATCAGCAAGGCCGGCATCAGCACCACCCTGAACGGGGAAGTCGTCCAAAAATCGGATCTCACCCACTTGATCTTCAGCATCCCCACACTCATCGCCACCATCTCCGAATTCACCACCCTGGAGCCCGGGGACGTCATCCTCACCGGCACACCAGCCGGAGTCGGATACCGCCGAGACCCCCAACTGTTCCTCAAAGACGGCGACTCCGTTACCGTGACAGTGGAAGGGGTCGGCAGCATCACCAACACCGTCAGGGCGGAAGCCACCTGACGCATACCCTGTGGAATTTGCCGATAAGTGCGGCGTTCTATGTTTAGTCGGTGTCGATAGTTCTTTCTGAGGAAGATGCCGGGGCAGAGCTGACGCACGGACGTTAGGTGCCCCGCGTTACCTAGATATTCGTCGGCCCGGCACCATAAGGCCACACTTACAAAGCAGACATAGGTGAGGACACTGTCAACACCCTATTTGGCAGGACAAACCTCGGGGCACGATTCTCGCACGCACGCCCTAAGACCGCCCCCCAGGGGCGTTCTTTAGCGAGATCGCCGAAGTCATGTCGTCCCCACTCCCCTGAGCCATGAATGAGTGTTGGACAACCACGCCCAACCAGACAGAACCCGAACGAGGAACCATATAACCCACTTCAGCAGCCGGAAGGCCCACCAGCCAGGGACTTGAACCCGCCACCCCACACACCTGAACAGGCCCCACGGGGGGCCAGGCCACAGCCCGCGACCCAACCCGTCAGACGACGCGACCGCAAGCTTTGTCAACACGTCAAAGCAAGATCGCCCCTGACGAGGGAATACGTCGTGCCCGAGGTGGGACTCGAACTACATTCAAACCCTGGAAAAGAGCGGGAACTCCGGAAAACATGTGGAATCCTAAGCAGTCCAACCGGTGTGCGACCCACTTCGACGGTGAAAGTGTGGACATTGTCCACGCGCCCATTTGCCCCTGAAATGTGTCCCACACGCCAGCCCGGCATGGCCGGTCCGGTATCCGGAGAGCTATGTGGATGGTGCCACAACGTCCTCCAGTAATGACCTGTCGAAGAAACGGATCTCGCCCGTTGCCTCGAAGAACACCGGAACTACTGATGTGCCGGCGAGGGCACACCCTACCCCTTGTGAGTCCCGCTTCGGGAGGTCGTCTCCTATAGCGCCAAGACCTTCCGTGGCGGCGTCGGATCACATCTCCATAAACGCAGTGGAAGCATCGAACTGCACTCGAGTCCTTACCAAACACTGCAGAAATGGCTGCCTACCGAATGGGCAGGCGGCACAGCTACCAGGGCATCCACCCACCCGTCCCCATACTCAGGGGAACCGGCCCCAGTCACCGCGGGCACCGCCGAGCCGATGGGGATCAAACACCCCTCGCCCCTGAAATAGGTCCGAACTCTGTGGCCGGCCGGCAGCGACCCAGGATATGCCTTTCGGCTATCTCAAAGTGAGGCCAAACCCGACGAGCCCACGCAGCAGCCAACGAAGCAGAGCCAATACGATCAGCAGGGGTCCTTGGCGCCGGACTTATGGGCAGCCAACTGGCCCTGCTCTGCAGTTGCACGCTTGCGCGTCCCCATCCGGTGGAGCTGGAAAGCGTGGTAAAGAGCTTGGACAGGCCGCCGGAAAATTTTATACTCCGTCGTGAGACCGGCAGGAGTTGTGACACCTCTACTCCCTATCTAGTGCCCATCACATTCCCCAGAACCCGAATCCCAGTGAATTAGGACCTTGATGTTTCTTGGGTACG
This sequence comes from Paenarthrobacter sp. 22069, assembly GCF_052046035.1. Classification (NCBI taxonomy): domain Bacteria; kingdom Bacillati; phylum Actinomycetota; class Actinomycetes; order Micrococcales; family Micrococcaceae; genus Paenarthrobacter; species Paenarthrobacter sp. 22069. The sequence continues at coordinate 30,889 of NZ_JBQEQF010000032.1, forward strand.
CTCAAACCGGACGTAGACGCCGGAAAAGGGAAGACTTGGCCTCGAGACTAAGCTGTCGCTTTTCCTTGCACGGCCCGGCAGCTAGCCTCATCATCGCGCTGGCCCCGAATGGAAAATGAGCGGGAACTCACCGGCGACGTCGCCAGTGCCGTCCGCGACTTTTCCAGCGAGGAACAGGGCTACCACAAGACCCCAAGCCCCGCCGGATCCAGATGACCGCCATCGGCGGGTGCGATCGGCACCGGCTTGATCATGGGAGCCGGGGCCCGGCTTCAGCTTCGGGCGTACTGACTTGTCTGTCTGGTTTTCGTGTAGTGTCTGCTTGTGATGGTCCATACATATGACTTGCCGACCGCCGTCGATGGTGCCCCCTCTGCTCCCCCGCGGGTGGCCTCTGGTGGTGCCAGGGAACGCATCCTGGATGCCGCTTACGAGCTGTTCCTACACCGGGGCATCCGCGATGTCGGCATCAATGAGTTGATCTCAAGGGCCGCGGTCGCCAAAGCGACGTTCTATGCGCACTTCACGTCAAAGGATGAACTGGTCCTTGCCTACCTGGAGCGCTGCCACCAGGACCTGACGGTTGAGGCGATCATCGCCGACACCGGAAGGCGAACTGAGAACCCCGCTGGCCGGATAATGGCTATTTTTGATGTCCTGGATGGGTGGTTCCGCCAGGATGACTTCCAGGCCTGCGCCTTCGTCAGCACCATGCTGGAAATGGGTCCCGCCCATCTACTGGGAATTGCATCCATCGAGTATTTGGCGCAGGTCCGGGTGTTCATGCGGGCCCTGGCCGTGGAGGCCGGCCTTGAACAACCCGACATTTTCGCCCGCTCTTGCCACATCCTGACAAAGGGTTCGATTATTGCGGCGGTCGAGGGAGACAGGGAGTCAGCGGTCTTTGCCAAACGCATGGCTGCTTCCCTTATCCGCGACCACGGAGGTGAGGTCCCGATGGCCCCCTGACGCTTCGTTACCCGCGGACATTGTTCTCCGTTCTCATGGCGGTTCCAAGATGCTGCAGCCCCTTTATCCACAATTCCGTTGAAGGAACAGGAGCCATTAGAAATGGAAACCCCGGACTACGCCCGTTTCGTTCACGAATGCATTGCCGCCGATGCGGTCGATGACCACATACTCTCGGAAGACCAGTTCTACGGTGTGTACCTGAGCTGGTGCGCACTGCAATCACAAATGCCCGGCCCCTGCGAATCGTTTTGGGCGGCGATGTCGCAGCTGGGCATCCGCGAACGAGGCGCGAACGACGACCGGTGCATACGGCCGGGACTTCGAATGACCGGTCCTGCCGCTCTGGACTACATCCTCGCCAGCCAACCAAGCTTGGTCTGACTAAGGCTTCTGCCAACTCAGGCGCGTGAACCTGACGGGCTCGACTAAAATACTCTCGTTGCGGGTGTCCGATGGAATGGAGTGCCGCTAGTGAAAGGGACACCAATGTCAAGCAATCTGCGCATCACCCCTGCCGACCCGTTTCCCGAGGATCTGGAAACACTCAAAGACGAGAAACTGCAGGTTCTCGACAGCCAGGTCCAACGCCAAATCGACCACGAAATCGTGACCGATGGTGAGTCTCACCCGGAGACCGAGTTCCGCCACTACGAGCTTGATGCGGAGTTCGAGCAGCGCGAGGACTAATCCGCTGCTCGTGGCCCCGAAGGACCGCTTTAATACTTCGGTCCCTCACGGTGGCCTTCATGGCTGTCGAAGAGCGGGCGCCTAGCCGCAAAGGGGGGCCCTCCGCCGAGCTGCTGCAGCGACACGACCTATGGCATTGCCTTTGAATCGCCGCACTCGGCTAGACGACTTCCTGAGAGTCGCTTCTGCTCCCCCGCATCTCCAAACCGATTAGGGAATGGTGCCTTCGCAGGCTCCGCACCCCAGGCTTCCACTTCACCCTGAACACCACGTCCAGGCCCTGCGCAGGCCGAAGGTCTATGCTCCGCTCATGCCCGACATGAATTCCTGGCCTACCGGCCGCCTCCTATCAACCGCGGCCAGGCTCGTCGAACATTCATGGAACGAGAAACTGGCCCATGCCGGGCTCACCCACGCCGGAGTGATAGCCCTCGATGTACTATCCAGAGCCGAGGAGCCCATGAGCCAGGCGAAAATTGCCCAAAGGGTCCGTGTCCAGAACCAGACAATGGGCAAGACCTTGACGCGCCTGGAGGCATGGGCCTACATCCGCCGACAGCCCAGCCCTTCCGACCGCAGAAGCCAGGTCGTCTCCATTACCGACCTCGGCGCCCGGGTGATCAGCGAGGCCCGTGAAGTGGACCGCACAGTATTGACTCATTCGGCAGCGGATGGCGGCAATCTCCGCAAGGAACTGCAAGCGATCGTTCACCTGCTCGCCTCCAACGCCAGGCAAAACCCGGCAACCGGCAACTACACGCCTCCTAGGACATATCGCTAGTGGAAGACAAAGGCCGTCTCCTGTAGCACTCGGGTTCGGAGCTCTGCGACGGTGCGCCCCGGCCCTCCCAGCCCGCCGCGCCAACGGACGCCCAATCCTGTGAGCTCTGGAAACATGCTTTGTTCGTCGGAACCATAGCGGTGTGTTTAGGTCAGCGGCCTTGGACTGGAGCCGGAAAGTTGTGCGGCGAGGCCGGTCAGCAGGATGCTCAGTCCCTGGTCCAGCTCAAGGTCGCCGTCATACTCAGCGAGGACGGGTCCCAGGGCGCGCAGGTGTGGAAGTCTTTTGCCGGCAGCCGGTGGAGTCCGAGGCGGAGGATGGCTTCGTTTTCGTCCGGGTCCACAACGTATTCCTGCAGTTCGTTCAGAATGTGCCCGTAGAGGAATCCGTAGACGTCCGGTAGACGTGGAGGGCGTCGGCGGGGGTAAAACCGGCGTCTATGAGCAGTGCCAGGATCTGTTCGAGGGGCCGGATGGTGCCCAGTGGGCGCAGACCCAACGGTGTCGACAGTGGCCGGGTGACCAGCAGCGGGACGACGTTGGGATGCCGCAGGGCCAGGAGCCGCAGGTCGTGGGCGATTTGCACAGCTGTGCCTGCCAGTCCGGGTCATCGGCAAAGATCGCCAATTCATTGAGGACTGTTTCAGCGACACCATCCTGCAGGGCGGTGCGGTTGGCGGCGTAGCGGTAGAGGCTCATCGGGTCCCGCCCGGGTTCCTGGCCCAGCCGTCGCATCGTCAAGGCATCCAGGCCTTCAGCGTCCACCAGTTCAAGAGAGATGGAGAGGACAATTTCCCTGCTCCGACGCACTTTCGGGGGGACTGCAGAGGTCGGGGTGGGGTTGGGAGAGGCCATAGCGAAACCGTCGTGTGGAGACCAGTCTCGCCGGAGCCGCTATACCAGTCCCACCGGTTCCCCGATTGAATGCGCGGTGAGGACTGCGCGCATCGTCGTTCTCGGTCTGGTCCCTCCGATGAATCTCCGTGCCTCGTCTGGTCGTAGCGTGAGGAGGCTGTTAGCCTCCTCACGTTACGACCTCGGTTACGACCTATGAACTGGGATCTGACGCCAATAGGCGATGGCGGCTGCGAGGCTGGCGCCGACAACAAGACAAACCATCGCCATGGGAACAAATGCGCTCGTATCCCCGCTCATGACGATCAACGCCATGGCGGCGATGATGCTCAATCCCATCAGCACGGAAAAAACTAACGCGGGCGCTGTCAAGAACAACCCCGTCTGGTTCCCGCGCAGCGCGAGCACTCCGATGATGATCATGCCCGGCAGGACCAGAGACAAGTCAATGACATGGACCGGGTTCACGATAAGCCCGGCTACTTCCAGGCTGGGCGGTGGCTGCCCTGAAATGGTTGCTGGAGCTAATTCGCTCAGCCACAGCAGGGCAAAGAGTGCGCCGGCGCCGATCAGGACCCACGCAGCGAATGCCCGTGCGGCGCCGTGAGGGTATGCCGCCGGGCGCACCCTAGTAGAGAGCCCAGCGATCAAGGTGTAGAACACAGAGCCGAGAATAGCGACGTACACAAGAAACAGGCGACCGAAGTGCACGGCAAAGGCATACACGATGTAGGCATACAGCAGATAGAACAAGGTACCGACCCAGAGTTGCGTCGCTCCCATTGAGCCTGTGCGTATCCTGGTCGCACTCCAGACGAGAACGACAACCGCCAGAAGATTGCCGAGGTCTTGCCCTCGGGCCTGCAGGAGCCAGTTCTCGGTTTCCTTCTGATACGGCCAAGAAGCAAGCAGCCCGAGCAGGCTAGCCAGAGTGACGAGCAGGGCAATACCGAAGGACGCCATGAAAAGCGACGTTCCGCGTCGTTCAACCGCCGCCTCTGAGCGGTACTGGTCGGTATCCATATCGAAAGACTAGCGGACACGCTCAGCTTCGCATCTGTGCGTGCCATAGGCGGCCCGATGGCACGCCTCGGCGCGTGAGCTCAGCTACGGGACGCGCGGCCCGCGAGCTCCGTCCCCAACGTTGGCGCGTTCGAGCTCACCGTCGGTGACCGGGCATGCATAACCGTGCACGCCGAAGGTCTCGGGCTTCACGATGGGTCGGAATCCAAGCGTGCAAGGCGTTTCATCCCCTTCTTCGCGGCAGACCCGGGCAACCGAGGGCTAACGACTCGCGTATCGAACGTCAGTACAGGAACTGGGCGACCAGGCGAGGCGTGTGCTTCGATCCACTCCCAGATGCCGCCTGCTGGGATGTGCTCTGCAGCCTATTGCTTCGCTGACTCGCGTGTCGCCCCGGTTGACATGGAGAATGCGTGGGTTCGACCACCTACCACCAAGAGATCTAGGTTGGAGTCCAGTGCGCCCGGTGCTGAGGCTGCGTCGACCACGTCGGTGCCTTCGCCGATTCCGGCTGCGATCGCGCGCGCGAGTTGTTGCGTGTTTCCCCAAAGCGATTCGGAGACCACTACTGCGTGCATGATAAGTCCACCTTCACCTTGGCCGACAGCATAGCGCCGGCCACTCGCCCTCCACGGCGCACTCGAAGACCCTATTCATACCCGGCCGTTCTGTCGCATTCTTGCTTCCCAATGTCACGTCAGCGAAGACGTCACGCTTCTGCACACCGGCGGTAACCAGCGCGTTCAGTTGCAGCTGGGCATCCTGGCTGGAAGTATGACGCGCGTGTAACCCAGTTGTCTCACCAGGCCATTCTGACTCGAAAAGTTGTTTTTTCGAGACGCGAGACAGCCGAACTAAGAACCGTGTTTGATTCCGCGCCTCGCCCTAATCGCCTCCGTCCGACGCCCGCTCACCTGTCTCATAACTAAGGATAGGTACTCGATTTTGCCAAGAGGTTATGAGACATAGTTCCGAGAATCACCCTTGCCCTCGCGCATCCAGAATTCCATAGAAAATCAGCGACCGCGCAGGTCAGACGTCTATCCGCTCGATGAGACACCTCGTTTCCCAAGCGTTTCGAGGCGGGTGAGTTCAGGTTGTGAGTGCAACGCCGTCTGCTGTGGCGTCCTTCGAACAGCATGTGCAGTTGGTGAATTGCGAGGATGGTCCTGGCCACGCTGGAGACCAGTGTGGAACGTACGTAGCGTGGGTCTGGATAGGAGGACAAATGCAGCTATCCCGGAAGCTCGGTTTCTGGTCGTCCCTGCTGATCACCGCGGTGGGCGGTGTTTACTTCTGTGTCATGGCAGTGGTGGCGATGACTGGCGGGTTATCTCTGCCTCCGTCCGCGCCTTTGCAGTTGTTTGGCGGTGCAACTACCTTGATCCTCGCCCCGCTGCTACTGGTCCTGGCGGTTTGCCTAAAAGAGTGCTCGCCTACGCCGGTCAAGGTGCTCGGCGCAGTCGGGGTCGCCTTCACAGTGCTCTTTGTTGCTATGGTCAGCATCAACCGCTTCGTGCAGCTCACAGTGGTCCAGCAAAGTGTGATCAGCAACCGGACAGAGGGCTTGGACCGGTTTATGCCCTATGACCCCGGCTCCGTGATGTTTGCCTTGGAAATTCTCGGCTGGGGGCTGTTCCTGGGCCTGGCCATGGCGGCCTTCGCTTCGCAGTTCGGAGCGGACAGGTTGGAGCGCAACATCCGCCGTCTGCTGCTCGGTTATGCAGTCTTGGGCATCACAAGCGCGGCCGGTTACATGTCGGCCAGCCCCCTGGCAGCGGTCGGGTTCATCGCTTGGGGTCTGGTCCTGTATGTTGCCACTGCGCTTTTGACAATCTGGTTCAGGCGAAGCGCCGAGTCCCTGTCCAACTGACTGTTAACCCTCCCGGTTGAGCTGGGACCCCCTGATGCGCAGCCTTCTAAATGGCGAGGAGCGCTGATCGTTTCGAGTCTAACTTTCGCAAGAAGATCAAAGCATCACTCGTCGTTCTCCGGCTGCTGGTCGGCTGTCTAGCTGTGCAGACGGCATATGGTGGAGGCTTATACGTGCCTCAGGAATCCTGGGGAGTGCCACAAAAAAGGGGAACAATGGAGCTCGAAACGGAAGGCCGACGATCCGGAAGCGGACCATGGCAGTCCGACGGAAGATCTCTTAGACGGAGAAAGAGAAAAAATGCTTGAAAGAGCCGGAACATACGCCTTTCGTTACAGCCTTCATGAGGGCTCACCACTGCAGATGCAGTGGCTTTTTTACGGTCAGTCCGAGCTGCCTGTGGCAGTGCAGACCTGGGAGCTGCCTGCAGGAGGCTTCGAGGGTATGCATTCACATGCGGAACCTGGCCGCCCCCTGGAGGAGATCTATGTTGTCACGGAGGGCACGGGTGAAATGACCGTCGAAGACGAAACATATTCGGTAGGAGTCGGTGACGCCGTCCTGGCCAGGGTGGGAACGCGGCACGATCTGCGCAACACCGGCGAGGGGCCGCTGAAGGTGATGGTTATCTGGGGCGAGCCCCGGCCGGCCGACTACTCCAACTTGGGATCGGCGAAGGGGGCACGGATGGCCAGGGCCGATGCGTCGCCTCCTCCCACTGCCGGTAAGCACCCGCTGTAACTAGTCCATCGCGTCACGGCTTGCTGAATCTCTGTCCGGGCAAGATAGCTGCACAATCAACGGTAGGCGTGCGACACCCTGTCTGTGATCCAGCCAACGAACAACGCCTTTGAGCAGCCGAAGGCCGAAAA
>NZ_JBQEQF010000033.1:0-32063 GCF_052046035.1 Paenarthrobacter sp. 22069
TGGAAATTCTCTAATGGTCTTGGCTGGTCTGGTGCTGGCTGGGAGGCTGGTGCAGGCCCCTCCGGGGTGTGACTCATGGAAATTCTGGCCCGAACCTCATCAGGCTCGGTGCCTTTAGCAAGACTCGTCCACCTCGGAACGGGCCTGCGCCGGTCCGCCCGCGCTGATGGCCTGATAGAAGATTGTCCGGGCTCCCCCGATGGGAGCGCCGTGACCCGTTAGAGAAGTGCCTCAACGCAGCTCCAGCCGGACTGGCACCGCACAGGTACCGACTACGGGAAGGAGCCCAGCCCCATGACCATGGTGGCGGAAACGTACGAATTCATCGTCGGAGTGGATACTCACTCCCGCACCCACACCTACGCCCTGATGGCTGCCAGAACTGGAGCTATCGAGGAAACCAAGACCTTTCCGGCCAGCGAGAGCGGCATCAACAGAGCTGCCGCGTGGATACATCGTGCTGGCGGGCCAGAGCGTTCCGTCATCGTCGCGGTCGAAGGCACCGGCTCCTATGGCGCCGCCCTGACCAGAGCACTCACCGGGAGTGGACTGCACGTGGTTGAAGCCCGGCCGCCCCGGCGCGGCTCACGTGGAAGCAGGGGCAAGTCTGATGCCATCGATGCCATCGCCGCAGCCCGCGCCACGCACGCATTAGACACCGCCCGGCTTGTCCGGCCGCGAGCCGAAGGAACCCGCGAAGCACTCACAGTACTCCTGGCCGCAAGACGACGCCTGGACACTGCACGAACCATCAACCGCAACGCGCTGAACGCATTGGTCCGGACGACCGACTTGGGCCTTGATGCTCGGCGTGCACTGATGGACGCGCAGATTGAACTCGTTGCCTCGTGGCGGCCGCGAGCCGCCGACCCCATCCAGGTCGCAGTGGCAAGAAACGAAGCCCGCCGACTCGCCCGGGAAATCCTGACCTCAACCGCTTCGCTGAAAGAAAACAAAGCACTCCTGGGCGAACTGGTTCAACAACTCGCTCCCGGACTGCAAAACGAAGCCGGGGTCGGACCGGTGACTGCAGCCCTGGTCCTCGCAGCCTACTCACATCACGGCAGGGTCCGCTCCGAAGCCGCCTTCGCAGCCCTCGCCGGCGCCTGCCCCATCCCCGCGTCCTCCGGAAACACCACACGACACCGGCTCAACCGCAACGGCGACCGGCAGCTGAATCGCGCACTGGACGTCATCGCAAGAACACGGCTGACGTTCGACCCGAGAACAAGAGCCTACGCTGAGCGCCGAACCTCCGAAGGGATGAACCGACGTGAGATCCGGCGCTGCCTCAAACGCTATGTCGCACGCCAGCTCTACCGGAGGCTGCAGACAATCATGGCTTGACACAAACCATAGAAGAGTCTTGCCCGCAACGGACACTTGGCCGGGGTGTGGAGACCACTGTTCCACCAGGAATCCGGGAAGGGGCTGGCCGTCAGGGTGCCAGGGGTGGAGGCATCGGCGGTCCACCACGAACAGCTCCGAGTCCAATTCGGTGGCCAGCCTCAGGACGAGGCTCTGCCAGTGGTCCTCGGACGCCCCTGCGGTGCGGAGGAGGTCATAGACCCGTGCAGTCTGGCGGAGCCGGCGGGATTCCTCCAGCAGCGACGACTCCGCTACGGACCTTGCTATGGCGATGAACGGTAGCGGATACGGAATGTTGATCAGGGGCAGCGGGAGTTTGTTGCAGGCCTCAATGAATTCGGCCGTGAGCGGCGGCGCATGCATCTTCTCGCCAATGGCCAGGGCACTTGCCCCGGAATCCACCAGGGCGTCGGCGAGCGCAACCTGGCCTTCCGCGTCCGCGGGGATGGAGAGCCCGTTGGTCATCATCAGCTCACCGCCCGTGACCCATTCCCAGAGCCTCGGGAGATCCGAGGTGTGGGCCCATGTGATCCGGTTGTTTGCCCCGTCCGCGCCCGCCAGGAGAGTAAGCCCCAGCTGCGGCTCGGACACGAGTTCGGCAACGGTGATGGCCACGGGCAGGCTCCTGGTTCTGATGGGGCGTCGGCTTAGACGGCGTTTAGACATTCGTCTAAGTACCTCGGCCATTTGTAGTCAATGTACCGCTATCCGCAGTGATCCGCGCCACTAAGAATTGAGGTATGCACTTCCCGCTCAACGGCGAGCGCCCCAGCTATCGAAGGATCAAGCCATGACAACCCACCAGCCCATAGGCCCCGTGGACGCAACGAAGGTCCCCCGCTATGCGGGCCTGGGCACCTTTGCCCGACTTCCTCAAATCGACCGGGTGCCGGACTACGACATCGCCATTGTCGGCGTGCCGTTTGACGGCGGAACTTCCTTCCGTCCAGGAGCACGTTTCGGCCCGGCCGCGGTCCGCGAAGCCTCCCGGCTGCTCCGTCCCGGCTACCATCCCGAGCTGGACGTGGAGCCCGTCTACGAGGCGCAGGTGGTGGATGCCGGCGACATTGCCTGTACTCCTTACGACATCACCCGCGCCGTCCGCGAAATCGAAGAGCAGGCACTCCCCCTCCTGGGCGGGGACAAGAAATTGATCTCCATCGGCGGTGACCACACGATCGCCCTGCCCATGCTGCGGGCGCTGAACAAGGTCCACGGACCCGTGGCGCTGCTCCATTTCGATGCCCACCTGGACACATGGGACACGTACTTCGACCAGCCCGTCACGCACGGAACCATCTTCCGGCGCGCCTTCGAGGAAGGCCTGCTCGTGGAGGACAGCTCCATGCATGTAGGCATCCGAGGCCCGGTCTACGACCGCAACGACTTTCTCCGCGACCACGAGTTCGGTTTCCAGATCATCCGGTGCTCGGACCTGGACGTCCTCGGCGTTCCTGCGGCGATACGACAGGTGAAGGAGCGGCTGGGTGAGACACCCGTTTACGTGTCCATCGATATCGACGTCCTGGATCCGTCCTACGCGCCCGGAACCGGAACACCGGAAATGGGCGGACTCCACTCACGCGAACTTCTCGCCCTGCTCCGCGGACTGGACGGCATCAACATCGTGGGGGCCGACGTCGTGGAGGTCGCACCTGCCTACGACCATGCCGACATCACCACCCTGGCCGCCGCGACGCTCGTCTTCGACCTGCTGGCGCTGATGGTCAACCGCAGCAAGACCGCCGGGATGCGCGAACTCGAATCGGTTGCCAGGAGCGCATCATGAGCACCCCCACCTCTGAAGTACCCCGGCTTGAAGACAAGACCATCCAGCCGATCCCTGCCCATGAACGCCATGGCAAGGCCCGGGACCTCTTCACCATCTGGTTTGGGTCGAACATCATGATCATGACCATCGTGACCGGCGGGCTCGCCACCACGGTGTTCGGCTTGGGCTTTGTTCCCGCGGTCGTCGGCATCATCATCGGCAATGTTGTCGGCGGAATCTTCATGGCACTGCATTCAGCCCAGGGTCCCCAGCTGGGTGTGGCGCAGATGATCCAGACCCGCGGCCAGTTCGGTTCGTTCGGAGCGCTGCTGATCGTGGTGATTGTGGTCATCATGTATGTCGGGTTCTTCGCAGCCAACCTTGTCTTCGGCGGCGAGGCCATGGCCGCGGTGAGCCCCGGCATCAGCGTTGACGCCGGCATCATGATCATCGGCGTCGTCAGCGTTGTTGCGACGATTTTCGGTTACAGGCTCATACACGCCTACGCCCGCTTCCTGAGCGTGGTGGCCGGAATCGCCCTGCTGTTGGCGTTTGCCTGGATCCTGCTGGTGGACGGCCTTCCGGCGGGTTTCCTGGAACAGGGCAACTTCAACTGGGTGGGATTCATGGGCACCGTCTCGGTCTCGGCCCTGTGGCAACTCGCCTACGCCCCTTACGTTTCGGACTATTCCCGCTACATGCCCCAAGGTACGGGGTCACTGCACGCTTTCTGGGCCTCCTACTCGGGCTGCGTACTGGGAACCCTGTTCCCGATGCTGCTCGGCGCCCTCGTCGGAACTCTGGCCGTAAGCATGAGCGTGGAAGCCGGCAACGTTGAGATCGTGGGCAGCCTTGGCGCCCTGCTCCAGCCATGGACCATCATGATCGTCGGCATCTTCTGCCTGGGCGTTGCAGCGTCGAATGCGATGAACCTGTACTGCGGCGTCCTCTGCACCCTGACCATAGGACAGACCTTCAAACCCAACTGGTTGCCGCGGGCCAAAACCCGAAGCATCGCCGCGGTCATCCTCTTTACCGTCGCGGTGGCCATCGCCCTGTTCGCCCGCGACAACTTCATCCTCTTCTACACGAACTTCCTGTCCTTCCTGATGTACGTCCTGGTCCCCTGGACGGCCATCAACCTGGTGGATTACTACCTCCTCAGGCATGGCGACTACAAAGTTGAAGACTTCTTCAAGCGCGACGGCGGTGTGTACGGGCGGTTCAATTGGATCGCCATCGGCTCCTACATCGCCGGCGCCCTGATCCAGGTTCCCTTCTCGGCAACCGCTGTCTACACCGGCCCCTTCGCAACAGCCCTGGGTGGCGTGGACATCTCCTGGATCGTCGGCCTGGTTGTTGTAGCCCCGCTCTATTACCTGGCGGCCCGCGTCTTCCGGAAAAAGACTGAAGCCGCGCCGCTTCCCGCCCCCACCCTTGCCCCCGACCTCATCTGAAAGCGAAGCATCATGACCACCACCCAGCCGGAAACCTTCACCGTCCATCGATCAGGCTCCGACAGCACGGGCGTCGCCGCGCTGCTCCCGCCAACGGGCCACTTCATTGCCGGCTCCTTCGTTCCGGGCTCGTCCCGTGAACTGATCGACGTCGTCAATCCCGCGACCGAGGAGATTATCGCCTCAGTCCAGGCAGGCAGCGCCGCCGACGTCGACGCCGCGGTGGCTGCCGCCGTCCAGGCCCAGAAGACCTGGGGGGCCACCACACCCAAGGAACGGTCAGATGTGCTGAACCTGATCGCCAACATCATCGAAACCAACCGCGACGCGTTCGAAGCCCTCGAGTCCGCCAACACGGGCAAGCCACGGCCGGTAGCGGAAGACGATGTCACCAGCACCGTGGACACCTTCCGATTCATGGCAGGAGCGTGCCGGACACTGACGTCCATGGCCGGCGGGGACTACGCCACAGGCCACACGTCGGTCATCCTGCGGGAACCGGCCGGGGTTGTTGGCGTTATCACCCCCTGGAATTACCCGCTCCTGATGGCAGCGTGGAAGGTTGCCCCCATTCTGGCCGCAGGCAACAGCATCGTCCTGAAACCCTCCGAACAAACGCCCCTCTCGACGCTCAAGCTCGCGGAGCTGCTCGCCGGACGCATCCCGGACGGCATCCTCAACGTGGTGACGGGCCAGGGCAGGACTGTCGGGCAGCGGCTTTCGGAGCACCCGGACATTTCCCTGGTGGCCCTAACCGGCAGTGTTGCCAGCGGACAAGCGGTGGCTGAAACGGCGGCGCGGTCAGTGAAGCGCGTCCACCTGGAACTCGGCGGCAAGGCCCCTGTGCTTGTCTTCGCCGACGCGGACCTGCCTGCGGCCGCTGCAGGCGTCCGGAACGCCGGCTATTGGAACGCCGGGCAGGACTGTGGTGCGGCGTGCCGTGTGCTGGTGCACGAGTCGGTGGCCGAAGAGTTCACCCGGCATTTGGTGCGCGAGGTGGGCACCCTGGTGGTGGGCTCTCCGGATGCCGGCGACGAGGTGGAGATGGGCCCCATGATTTCCCGGCCGCACTTTGAGCGCGTCAAGCAATCCCTCGAGGAGGCCAAAGCTGCCGGATTGACCATCGCCATCGGCGGTTCAGTCATGCAGGGCACCGGATACTTCCTCGAGCCGACGGTCATCACCGACGTTCCGGCTGGAGCGCCCATCGCCACCCATGAGATCTTTGGCCCCGTAGTTACGGTCGAAACATTCAGCAGCACCGACGAGGCAGTGCGCCGTGCCAATGAAAGCCCCTACGGTCTTTCCGCCTCGGTTTGGACCCATGATTCGAGCCTGTCGCTGCGGGTACCCAAGCAACTCGACTTTGGTACCGTCTGGGTCAATGCCCACCTGGTGCTGGCCTGCGAAGTGCCTTGGGGCGGGTTCAAGGGATCCGGCTACGGCCGCGACCTCTCGCTCTATGCCCTGGACGACTACTCCCGCACCAAACACGTCATGATCAACCACAGCGCGTGAACCCTACAAGCAACGGAGCTTCAGAAATGACCAGCCTGAACCATGTGCCGGCGCCCACGGCAGCCGCTGCACCTCCAGTGCCCTACCGAACCGACGCCACATGGACCAACTGGGGCGGAAACCAGAGTGCCACACCGGCATTCACCGTCCAGCCGCGCAATGAACAGGAAGCGCTCGACGCGGTACGGTTTGCCCTCCGTGAAGGCCTTCCGGTGCGCGCTGTCGGATCAGGACATTCCTCCTCGCCACTGGTACAGACCGGCGGGGTCCTGATGGACATGTCCCGCCTTTCGGCCATCACGGGCACCGACAAGCGCCAGCGGCGTGCCCGGGCTATGGCGGGAACCACCATCAACGCGTTCGGCGACGCCCTCTGGGCACAAGGATTGGCCCTGGGTAACCAGGGGGACATCGATAAGCAACAGATCGCCGGGGCGCTGGCAACCAGCACGCACGGCTCCGGGAAGGACCTGGGCAGTTTCTCGTCGAAACTGCGGTGGGTGAAGCTGATCAACGGCTACGGCGAGATCGTTGAAATCGGCGAGGGGCAGCTGCGCGAGCTCCGGGCCGCCCAAGTTGCCCTGGGCACCCTTGGCGTCTTCCTTGAGGTTGAACTGGACGTCGAGGACAAGTACTACCTGCAGGAACAAATCACCTACCCCACATGGGCCGAGACAACCGCCACGTGGCAGTCCGACATTGACTCAAACCGGCACTATTCGTTCCTCTGGTGCCCCGATTCCGACTCCTGTGAATTGCTGGACCTGCCCGGTTCGCCCGGCCACGACATGACGGACCGCAGCTACACCAAGCGGTACAACGTGGCCCACATCCAGGACGAAAGCGAACTTTCCACCCGTGAAGGAGCGCGGCTGGACCGCTCGTACCGGATCTACCCCGGCGGCTTCACCACCCAGTTCCACGAACTTGAGTACTTCGTCCGCAGCGAGGACGGACTGGCCGCCGTGGAGGCTGTCCAGGACCTTATCAGGACCAGGCATCACGACCAGAAGTACCCCGTGGAGGTCCGTTGGGTAAAGGCCGACGATGCTTATATGTCCCAGTTCCAGGGACGCGACAGCACCGTCATTACGTTGACCACCAAGCCCGGTACCGACTACTGGCAGTTCTTCCGTGACGCCGACGCCGTCCTGCAGGAGTTCGAACCGCGGGCGCATTGGGGGAAGATCCACTTCATGACCAGGAGCCGCCTGGAGCGCCTCTACCCCGGACTGGATACCTTCATCCAGGTCCGCCGCGAATTCGATCCACGCGGCATTTTCCTTAACGACCACACCCGCGCCTTGTTCGGCTGACCGCGGCCTGTGGCGGCCACTGCGGCAGGATCCTAAGTAAGGCGGATACCCGACGACGGCACCCACCCTGGGTGCCGTCGTCCGGCATGTGGGGACAGGGCCTTCCTAAGCACGGCCCGTAATCGGCTCCAGTTCCGCGGAGGACGGTGGGTCTGCGCCTGGGCGGGATCGGGTTCGGAGCCGCTTTCACCTCCGCCCTTCGCTTCCTCATCCCGGCAGTGCAAGCCCAGGACAGGGCGGCCACCATCTCCGCCGTTTACGTGGTGGCCTACCTGGGCTTCAGCATCCCGGTCATCCTCGTGGGACAACTCCCCGCACTCCTCGGTCTGATCCCGGCCATAGCCCGCTACGCCAGTGCAACGTTCGCGCTTGCGATCATCAGCCTCATAGGGCAGTTCCGGCAGCACAGAACCAAACGCTGATGCCGGCGACTGGGGCGACAGGCGTGACGGGCGCTGCGCTTGGTCGCAATGCAGTCTGCTCCATGGAATAATCCGAGCTAGTGGTCCTTACCGGACCGCTCCAGATTAAGGAGGGCTCGATGCAGGCCACATCAGAGAGTACGGCGCATCCACCTAACGCGCACATCAACAACTCTCAGGTGCCGAAGCATGAGCAGCTCCGTCTCATCATCCTTAAGCTTGCAAAAGAGGAGTTGGAGCCCGGGGCCCGGCTTCCCAGCGAACGTACCCTCATGGATTCGTATGGCGTCAGCCGCATCACGGTACGGGCGGCGATCGGCCGCCTGGTCAATGAGGGGCACCTGGTACGCGTTCCCGCCAAGGGCACATTCGTTGCGGACTCGCCCGTCCAGTCCACGCTGCATCTGGCCTCATTCACGCAGGAGATGGAAGCGATGGGGCACGTTCCCAGCACCGTGGTGCTGGTGGCCGAACGCCTTGAGGCCCCGGACGACACCGCAGAGGCGCTCGGCCTCGCCCCGGGCGCCGAGGCATACCACCTGAAGCGGCTCCGCCTGGCGGATGGCCGCCCGGTGAGCGTCGACGATGCCTGGTACAACCCCCAGCATGCGCCCGGACTGCTGGGCATCGATCTCAGCGGCTCCGTCTACAAGGCCCTGGCCGGGCAGTTCGGGCACCAAATCGACCGGGCACGCCAAAGCGTCCGGTCCGAGGGCGCCCCGGCCGACGTCGGGGCGCTCCTCGGGACGGGAACAGGGGCACCGGTGCTTGCGTTTGACCGGGTGTCCTATTCAGGCGACCTGGCCATCGAGCATTCGCGTTCCTGGTACCGTTCGGACCGCTACTCCCTCACCATGGAAGTGCGCCTGTAGCAGGGAGCCTAGCCGAGCGTAAACAGCAATTCGCCGGCCGTGACGGTGCCCGCGTCCACAAGCGTGGCGCTGTCCGCCTTGGTATCCAGGACGACGACGGGACTCACCATTGAGTAACCCGCGGCCACGGCCGCGGCGGGGTCCACGTGCATGACCGGCGCGCCGGCCTCGACCTCATCGCCTTGGGTGACCAGCAGCTTGAAGCCTTCGCCCTTGAGTTTGACGGTATCGATCCCCACGTGCGTCAGCACGCCCCGGCCGGATGACTCAACCACCACGAAGGCGTGCGGCAGCATCTTGACCACTTTCCCCGCAACGGGGGATACGACGTCGAACGCCACACCTGCAGGCGGTTCCACGGCCGCGCCGGAACCCACCATCTGTCCCGCGAATACGGGGTCGGGAACCTCGGCCAGCGGAATGACCGTACCGCCGATCGGGGCATGAACCAGCAGGGACTGCGCCATTAGAGGAGGTCCTCGATGTCCTCGGCCAGCCTGTCCGCCTCGGGCCCCACGATCACCTGGACCGCGGTGCCGGCTGCCAGGACGCCGTGGGCACCTGCCGCCTTGAGGGTCGCTTCGTTAACCAGTGACGAGTCCTTGACCTCGGTGCGCAGCCGCGTGATGCAGGCTTCGACCTCCAGGATGTTGCCGGCCCCGCCCAGGCCTTCAATGATTTTTTCTGCTTTGGACATGGCTGCCCTTTCTGACGGTGCCCGCTCGGAGCACATCTTCCAACACCGGAGCCGGCGGCTGCGGTACGACCAATGATGGCTTCTTTTGCCACAGTCGGCCTGCCCCGGAGGAGATTTTCATTCCTTGACAGCGACGGTGGGATGAATCACACTGAACTGGTCATAACCAGACAGTACCGGCTGGAACCGTTCTTTCACAAACCCCCACCGAACCCCGCAGAGGTGCACACCATGTCATCCGAAACCACCGCCCTGGCCACTGAAAAGAAGCCAAACAGGGCCTTCGCCACCCTCCAGCGGCTGGGCCGCTGCCTGATGCTCCCCATCGCTGTCCTTCCGGCCGCCGGCATCCTGCTTCGCATTGGCCAGGCCGACCTGCTCGGCGCCATTCCCGGCTTCGAAGGCGGCGCCGCCGTTATTTCGGCGGCCGGCAACGCCGTCTTTACCTGGCTCCCGCTCATCTTCGCCGTCGGCATCGCCGTGGGCTGGGCTAAGAAGGCTGACGGGTCCACGGCACTCGCGGCGGTTGTGGGCTACATGGTGATCGACGGCGTCTTCAAGGCCATGTCGCCGCTGGTTCTCGACGGGCAACTGGACCCCGGAGGGAAGCCGGCAATGATCAACTACGGCGTCCTTGCCGGCATCGTGGTGGGCCTGTTGTCCGCCGGGCTGTGGCAGCGCTTCTACCGCACCAAGCTGCCGGACTTCCTCGGCTTCTTCAGCGGCCGCCGCCTGGTGCCCATCCTGACTTCCGTCACCAGCCTTGTGGCCGGCGTCGTCCTCGCGCTCCTGTACCCGCTCTTCAACGCAGGCCTTTCCGCGGTGGGCCAGTTTGTGTCCGGCAACGCCGTACTGGGCGGCGGAATCTACGGTTTCGCCAACCGCATGCTGATCCCTGCCGGACTCCACCACATCCTGAACTCCGGCGTATGGTTCCTCATCGGCGACTACACCGACGCGTCCGGCCACCTGGTGCGCGGCGATCTGAACCGCTTCTTTGCCGGCGACCCCACCGCGGGCACCTTCATGACCGGCTTCTTCCCCATCATGATGTTCGGCCTTCCGGCCGCCGCCCTGGCCATCTGGCGCCACGCCAAGCCCACACAGAAGAAGATCGTGGGCGGCATCATGCTCTCCACGGCGCTCACGGCGTTCTTCACCGGCATCACCGAACCGCTTGAGTACTCGTTCATGTTCGTCGCCTTCCCGCTCTACATCGTCCACGCAGCGCTGACCGGAACCTCCATGGCCCTGGTGAACGCGCTGGGGATCCACCACGGCTTCACGTTCTCAGCCGGGTTGATCGATTTCGTCCTGAACTTCGGCAAAGCACAGAACGCGTGGCTGTTGATCCCGATTGGCCTGGGCTACGCGGCGATCTACTACTTCCTCTTCTCGTTCGTCATCAAGCGCTGGAACCTGCGCACGCCCGGCCGCGAAGACGATGAAGTCACGGTGGAAACCGAAGCCGCGAAGTAGCCCCGTCCAACAACAGCAACCTCCAGCCGAAAGCATCGCACCGCATGGAAATCATCATCCTTCCCACCCCTGACGACGTGGCCCGCACGGCCGCGGATGCCATCGAGGAACAGGTCCGGCTCGGGCCGTCCGTCCTGGGGCTGGCCACGGGCTCCACCCCCCTGGGAACGTACCAGGAACTCATTAGGCGGCACCGGCATGGCGGGCTGAGCTTCGCCGCGGCCCAGGCCTTCCTGCTGGACGAGTACGTGGGTCTACCTCCCGGCCACCCGCAGTCCTACCATTCGGTCATCAGGGCGGAATTCACGGCAAGCGTGGACTTCGGCCCCGGCGCAGTGCACGGACTGGACGGCCTGGCCCAGGATCCCCGGGCGGAGGCTGCCGCCTACGAGGCCCGGATCGCCGCCGCTGGAGGCGTGGATATCCAGATCCTGGGCATCGGGACGGATGGCCACGTGGGCTTCAATGAGCCGATGTCCTCGCTCGCCTCCCGCACGCGGATCAAAACGCTCACCCGGCAGACACGCCAGGACAATGCCCGCTTCTTTGACGCACCGGAGGACGTTCCGGACCATGTGCTGACCCAGGGGCTCGGAACCATCCGGGAGGCCCGGCACCTCCTGCTGCTGGCGATGGGTGCGGCCAAGGCTGAGGCTGTGGCTGCCGCCGTCGAAGGTCCCGTAGCAGCGGTCTGCCCGGCGTCGGCCCTCCAGCTGCACCCGCACGTTTCGGTGCTGGTGGATGAGGCGGCGGCCTCCCGCCTCGCCCACCGCGGGTATTACCAGGACACCTTCGGCCGGAAGCCGGCATGGCAGGGACTGTGAGCTCCGGGCCCCTGCCCGTGGCCCGGTCCGGGCCACAGCTCGAGCTGGCAGTGGAAAATGCCGACGGCGTACGGCTGGCAATGTCCGTGGGCGCGGCCCGGGTTGAACTCTGTGCCGCCCTGGCGGAAACCGAGGGCATCACGCCCAGCATCGGCACCATCGAGCAGGCGTGCAGCCAGGGCCTCCCGGTTCATGTCCTGGTGCGTCCGCGGCCCGGCAACTTTGTGTACGAGCCGGGCGAGCTGGATGTCATTGAGCGCGACGTCGCCGCGGCACTGCGCGCCGGCGCCGCGGGCGTGGTGGTTGGTGTGCTTGGGTCCGACAGCGGCCCCGACGTTCCGGCGATGCGGCGCATCGTGGCAGCTGCCCGGGCAGTGCGGCCGGACGCCGAGGTGACGTTTCACCGTGCCTTCGACGCAGCCCTGGGGGCCGGTGTGGATCCGGCCGAGGCCCTCTTCCGGCTGCAGCAGGCTGGAGTGGACCGTGTCCTGACCAGCGGCGGCGGCACCGACTGCGCCGCGGGGATGGAGATGCTGGCAAGGATCGTGCAGCAGGGGCGCCGGAGCGCACCTTCGGTGCAGATCATGGCCGGCGGGGGCGTCACCCTGGCACTCGTACCGTCACTCCTGGACGCCGGAGTCCATGCCGTGCACACCTCGGCGCGGCCCCGGCACGGGAATGCCGGGGATTCCGGGGTCCGTGCCGGCGCCGCGGACCCGGCCCTGGCCGCACGCATGGCGGCCGCCGTGTCCGCGAAGAAATCGATGAACGAAGGACTGTTTCTGGATGGGCACTGAACTGGTTCTTCGTGGCCGGATCGTCACCGCGTCGCTGGATATTGCGGACGGCGTGGTGGCGGCCGACGGCGGCCTGGTCACCTTCGCCGGCCCTGCCCGGGACTTCCCCGGGGTACTTCCGCCGAAGGCACCGGCCGGCCAGGTCCTGGTGCCCGGCCTGGTGGACGTGCACTGCCATGGCGCCTTCGGTTCGGACTTCTCGGAAGGTGATCCTGGGGACGCAGAACGGGCGGCGCGCTACCTGCACAGCCGTGGAACCACCACGTTGGTCGCCAGCCTGGTCACCGGAAAACCCGAAAACCTGGTCAGGAACCTCGGGGTGCTGCGGGAGCTTGCAGGCCTGGGGCTCATTGCCGGGTCGCACCTCGAGGGTCCTTTCCTCTCGGACCAGCAGTGCGGCGCGCACGATCCCGCCTTGCTCCTCAAACCTGATGGCGAGCTGGTGGCCCGCCTGCTGGCAGCGGCGGGGCCAACCCTGGCCTCCATGACCCTGGCGGCCGAGCTGCCCGGGGCCTTCGAACTTGTTGACCAGCTGACGGCCCGTGGCATCATCCCCTCTCTTGGCCACACCGCTGCGGACAGTGCAACGGCGGCTGCGTTCCTGGCGCGGGCGGTGTCAGGCCTGAATGTGGCCGGGAATCCCGGCGGCAAGAAGCGTCCGAGTGTCACCCACCTGTTCAACGCCATGCCTCCACTGCACCACCGCTCCCCGGGGCCGGTATCGGCGAGCCTCAGCGCGGCCCGGGCCGGGACGGCAGTGGTGGAACTCATTGCCGATGGCGTGCACCTGGCACCGGAAACCGTGAAGCTGGTGTTCGACCTCGTGGGTCCGCAGAACATCGCCTTGGTAACCGACTCGATGGCCGCCACCGGGCTGGAGGACGGACGGTACCGGCTGGGTTCCCTGGCCGTCACGGTCAGCGGCGGCGTCGCCCGTGTTGACGCGACGGGCGCCATCGCCGGCGGAACCAGCACGCTGCTGGACGTGGTCCGCCGCTGCGTGGCTGCGGGGGTTCCACTGCGCGATGCGGTCACCTCCGCTTCGGCAGTCCCGGCCTCCTTGCTGGGCCTCTCGGCGCATGCCGGTGACCTGCGCACTGGCATGCAGGCCGATGTCGTCGTCCTTGACGGGGACCTGGACCTGGCAGCAGTGTGGCGAAGGGGTGAACAGGTCAGCGCGCCCGGTACAGCAAGCGCCAGCGGGTTGGAGCCGGAAGGACAGTCTTGAGCGCCGGCAGTCCAGGCCTGCCGGGCTATCTTCGCCGGGGGCCCCGGGGGTTTCCGAGCTGGCCCCGTGACCAGGTTTCGGCATCCGGGGGAAGAACCCGGCACGGCCCGGAAGCGTAGATTGTGGGCATGAACACCTCACAACTTCGCCGCGAAGTTTTCGCCGATCGGCTCCTGAATGTCGCCGAGTTCACCCACGCCCATTGGTTTTTCGGAAACCTCTATGAGGCGCTGGTCAAAATCCCCGACCGGGTGGCTGCCGCGGAGACCGGCCGGGAACTCTCCCGGTCCCCCTTTGGAGCGGGCAGCCCCGGCCGCTATTACGCGCCCGTCGCACCGATCAACGCACCGGCAGCTATCGGTGCGCTGGTAGCCGAGTGGAACCATCCGGGCAGCAGAGCCGCACTGCTGGTTGGCGCCACCAGCTCAGCCATAGGCGCCGCTGCTACCGTCTATGTCCTTCGAGTCCTGAATCCGAGGCTGTTCTTCAGCCCTCAGCCGCTCAGTGAGGACCAACGCCGCCCTTTGCTGGCACGCTGGTATCGAATTCATGCGGTCAGGCTGACCGCCAGCGCCGTGGCCCTCGCAGCGATCCGCCACGCCCGCACCCTCAGGCTCACAACCCGCTGAACAGGCACCACAAGACGCTGCTGCCCAGCCCACGCAGTCCGGCAATTCGCGGACCGGGGCCACTGCCTGGCTGCGCGGCCGGTTCCTGGTTGCGGGCGCACTATGCCCCGCGTCCAGGAACGGTGGGGTTGCTGGAGTCCGGGCGCTTGCCGTTTGGGAAAAAGACCATGACTGCGTAGGCAGCGCCGAGAACCATCATGCTGATCACCCAGCCAGTCGCCAAAATGAGCTGGGTCCATCGATCGCTGTTCTCGAACGGGGTAAGGGATTGCCCGGCAACGACCACCCTGCGGGCAGCATGCCGCGCGACCACCGCCATCCTGAGGTCAGGCTCCGGCTGCCAGGTAACGGCGTCAGTTCCTGCGGTGCGGGCGGTATCCAGGACGCCGGCCGGAAGATCCGGCACTTCCCCATGCAGGGTCACCGTCGTGAAGACCGGTTTGTTGTCATCCCCGTAGACGATGAGGAAGGTGCCGCTGTCCTTGGTCAGTTCCAGACGCGGCCCGGTGGCGGGGTCCGCGTCAAGCTGTTGAATCTGCGCTGCCAGGGCCGCCACCGGTGCATCGTTCACCGCCCGACGGCCAATCTGCTGCAACGTCAGGTAGACAGTTCCGAAAACAATCGTGACGATCACAGCTGCCGCCACCCAGCCCGAAATTCTCTGCATGCGGCAATCATGCACCCTAATCGGGACCATGCATCCTGGTTCCCCGCCAGCCTCCATAACACGCTGCGCTTCAGGCCGTCAGCCAAGCTGCTGGGTCTCCTGCCAGAACGACCCCCAGGTCGCGTGCGGCACCCTTCGACGCCAAGCCGGGGTCAGCGCACCACCTTGCGGTGGCCGGCGTCCAACCGCTGGGTCCACCCCCGCGAATCGAGGTGCTCCAGAAGTGGAACGGCGATCCGGCGCGTTGTTCCGAGGGCCTGGCGCGCTTCGCTGGTGGTGAAGGGCTGCGCCAGGCCGGCGAGCGTACGCATCGCAAGGGCCGGCGCCGTTGGCAGCAGCACCACGCCGTCGCGCAGCCGCATCAGACGTCCCGCGCGTTCGGCGGCAGCCAGCTCCCGGGTGCCCAAGCCCAGTGCGGCCAGCTCCTCGGATTCCGGGGCCTGGAACGCATGTGCGCTGAGCCTGCGCTCCAGCTCGGCGATCGCGGTTTCGACGGGGCCAAGATCGCCCCGGCTGCCCGGCAGCCGGATGTGGCCTGCGTCCTGTTCCAGGGCAGCCCCGCGGATGACGTGGGAAAGCAGCCTCTCGTCGGGCAAGCGAAGCAGATCGCGGGCTGCCCCCATGGACAGGCCCGGCGCCAACGGATCGCGTTCATGCAGCGACTGGACTGCGTTGCGAAGCTGCTGCTGCCACGCCTCAAGGACCGGAGCATGCACCCACCAGTCATCGATGACCTGTACACCTGGCGGCGCCGTGGGTTGGTGGCCGGACAGCAGGCCCAACCTTCGCAGATGCTCCAGCTGAACAGCCTTGCGGGCTGCCACCTCCCCCAGCACGTCGCCCGCCGGGTCCATGCCGGCAAGCCGTTCGGCCCAGTGGGCGCCGTCGCCCCGCCGCCGCAAGGCCGGTGGATCGGCGTCGAGGATGCGGGCGCCGCCCAGCACGGAGCGGCTCCCGGGGTCGCGAAGCACCAGCCGGTCCCCGAGAACGAGGGGCAGGTGCCTGTCCAGGACGAGCCGGGCGTGGTCCGCGCCGAAAGGACGCAGCCGGGCCGGCACGGACGCGGTGCCGACATGGATCATGAGCTGCTCCGGCACATCCGTGTAGGCCTCCCCCGTCGTCCGCTGGATGCCCACCACGCCCGTGGTGGGCCAGGCGTCGGGGGTAAGCAGCGCGTCCCCGCGCCGGATGTCCGTCGCGGCAACGTCCCGCAGGTTCAAAGCCACACGGCTGACCGGCGCCACCGAGCTGTACGAGGTGTCGCGGCTTTGCAGGCCACGGACGACGACGGACCGGGAACCAAAGTGGCCAAGCATGGTGAGCCGGTCCCCCTGGACGATTGTTCCTGCTGCCAGCGTTCCGGTCACCACGGTGCCGGAACCGGTGATCGTGAATGAGCGGTCCACCCACAGCCGGACCCGCCCATCGGTGGCAGGATGCGGCACGCTGGCCAGGACGCCGTCGAGCGCTGAACGCAGGTCAGGCAGGCCGGTTCCGTCGATGGCGGACACGGCAACTGCCGGCGCGTCCTTCAGTCCAGTACCGGCCAACTCCACACGGGTCCGTGCCAGCACGTCCGCCACCCGTTGACTGGACGCCCGGTCCGCGCGGCTGAGGACCACCACGCCGTGTTCTATGCCCAGCGCCGCCACGGCGTCCCGGTGGTCACTCGACTGGGCCTGCCATCCTTCGTCGGCGGCAACGACGAAACAGACCACCGGAGCCGGCCCGACTCCGGCCAGCATGTTGCCCAGGAACCGCTCGTGGCCCGGGACGTCCACGAACGCAACGTCCTGTCCGGACGGCAGCGTGGTCCAGGCATAACCGAGGTCAATGGTGAGGCCGCGCCGCCGTTCTTCTTCCCACCGGTCCGGCTCCATGCCGGTGAGGGCGCGGACCAGGGTGCTCTTGCCGGAGTCCACATGTCCGGCCGTGGCGACAACGTGCACCGCTCAGCCCGCCCTGCCTGCATCCGCAGCCTCGAAGGCTGCCAGCGCCTGCCGTACCGCCTCGAGAATCCGGTCGTCCTCCACTGCGGGCACGCACCGGAGATCGATAAGGCAGGAACCATCGTGGACACGCGGAAGCACGGCGGGATCACCGGTGCGCAGGAGCCGCGCCAGTCCTTCGGGGAGCCGGAGTGCCCACCCGGGCAGGGGGAAGCCGGGGGCGCCTCCGCCGCCGACCCTGCCGTCATGCGGAACCACGGGTACTCCGAGTTCACCGGCGAGCCGGTCGGTACGGCGCCGCAAATGTCCGTCGTCGGCGTGCAACGACTGCACGACGGGCGGGGTTCCGCCCGCGACGGTTGCCTCCAGGGCGGCGAGGGCAAGTTTGTCGGCCCGCACAGCCCGGGCAAGCGGATGGCGTGCCAGCCGGGTGATGACCTCCTTGCGGCCCAGCAGCAGGCCGGCCTGGGGTCCGCCCAGCAGTTTGTCACCGCTGGCGATGACGACGTCGGCCCCTGCCGCCAAGGCGGACGCAACGTCAGGTTCGTCGGGGAGGTGTGGGTCGGGCGCCAGCAGTCCGCTCCCAAGGTCGGCCACGAGCGGGACCCCGTTTGCCCGTGCCAGAGGGGCCAGTTCGTGCAGCGCAACAGCGGACGTGAAACCCTCCACCCGGAAGTTGCTCGGATGGACCTTCAGGACGCAGGCGGTAGCGGGACCCAGGGCATCCGCGTAGTCACGCAGGTGGGTCCGGTTGGTGGTGCCCACCTCGCGGAGCCTTGCGCCCGTCGATTCCATCAGGTCGGTGAGCCGGAAGCCGGCACCAATTTCAACCAGTTCGCCGCGGCTGACCACCACTTCCCTGCCGGCCGCCAGGGCGGTGGTGGCCAGTACCAGGGCCGCTGCTCCGTTGTTGACTACCAGCGCCTCTTCGGCGGCGGGACAGGCGGCGAGCAGTGCCGCCCGGGCTCCGGCGCCCCGGCGGGATCGGTTTCCGTCCGCCAGGTCGAGTTCCACATCGACGTAGCCGCTGGCTGCGACAACAGCTTGGACAGCAGCCTCGGAAAGGGGCGCCCGCCCGAGGTTGGTGTGGACGATGACCCCGGTTGCGTTCAACACCGGGCGCAGGGTGGTTGCCTTGCGGCCGGCGATGGCGGCCAGGAGGACAGGCTCAACTTCTCCGGGAGGGAGGTCGCCGCGCCGGGCCTGGTCCTGGATGTCCCGGACCAGCTCGCGGATCACCCGCTCGTTCAGCCATGTCCGGGCTTCGCGGACGGGCGGCAGTGCCAGCAGGTCGTTCGTGCGGGGAATCAGGCGCCGGGGATCGACGTGGTCCACAGGCCTCCTCAGATCGCGGCATCCACTGCCGAAAATTGGCGGTGGCGGACGGGAATCGAACCCGCCAGGCCGAGATGCTCAGCCTCACCGGTTTTGAAGACCGGGGGGCCCACCAGGACCCGGACGCCACCGCGGATCAATATAGCAGGTCGTCTGCCGGGGGTAGGCTAGGCGGGTGATTGAGGCACAGACGTCAGTTCAGCAACCCGATGGGGGCGCCGGCGCGCTCAGGCTCACCGACTATGCCCATGGAGGAGGCTGCGCCTGCAAGATTCCCCCCGGCGAACTCGAGGATGCTGTCCGCGGACTCATCGGCCAGCCGGGTGCAGAGGTGCTGGTTGGCCTGGACAGTGGCGACGACGCCGCAGCCGTCCTGGTGCGCGAGGATCTTGCTGTCCTGACCACCGCCGATTTCTTCACTCCCGTGGTCGACGATGCCTTCGCCTGGGGGCGGATCGCCGCCGCCAATGCGCTCTCGGATATTTACGCCATGGGCGGTAAGCCTGTTACGGCCATTAACCTGGTCGGCTGGCCCCGCGGGGTCCTGCCGATGGAGCTGATGACGGAGGTCCTCCGCGGCGGGCTGAGCGTGGCGTCCGAGGCCGGTTGCCCCGTGCTCGGAGGCCACTCCATTGATGATCCGGAACCCAAGTACGGCATGGCGGTCACCGGGGTCGCGCACCCGGACCAGTTGTTGCGCAACGATGCCGCCCAGCCGGGGTTGCCCATCACGCTTACCAAGCCAATCGGCGTCGGGCTTCTGAACAACCGGCACAAAAAGACCGGTGAGGTGTTCGCCGAGGCGATAGAGATGATGGCGGCCCTGAACCGCGACGCCTCGGAAGCCGCTGTTGCCGCCGGGGTCCGCGCTGCAACTGATGTCACAGGTTTTGGTCTGTTTGGGCATCTTCACAAGATGGTCCGCGCGTCGGACGTGGGCGCAGTGATCGATCTCAAGGCTGTACCAGTGATTGAGGGAGCCCGCGAGGCCCTCCGCGACGGTTTTGTCTCCGGCGGCACGCAGCGCAACCTCGACTGGGTGCGCCCGCACCTCGATACCGCGCCGGGCATCACGGAAGACGATCTCCTGCTGCTGGCCGACGCTCAGACCTCCGGCGGGCTGCTGGTGGTCGGCGAACTGCCCGGGCACCCCGTCATCGGACACACCACCGCAGGCCGGGGGATCCAGATTCGCTGACGCGTGGCGGCCAGTCAGCTGCCGGTGGTGATCGCGTCGCCGGTCACGCCGGCGGCGCGGCGGGCCGCCAGCCGGTTCTTCTGCGGTTCGATGGTGTACCGCGGGTCCTTGGCGGAGGCCAGCCCGGCCTCGAACACGCCGAACCGGGTAAGTGCCGAAGCAGCCAGCAAAGCCAACCCTGAAGCCGCAGCCGCGACGCGGTTGCGGCCGCCCAAAAGTGCACCCAATCCGCCGGCCAATGCCAGCCGTTCGCTCCATTTCAGCATGGTGCCTGCCTTGCCCTGATGCAGGGGCTCGGCTGCCACCGGATCCATCCGGCGCTCCATGATTTTCATGGCAAGCACGTCGCCCACCACCCCGAGCACGGCCAGGTTGCGTGCAGGACCGCTCTCGCGCACCGGCGTGGTGACCATGGCCAGCCCGGCGGATGCGAGACACGCGGAACTCACAAAGACAAACGGCAGTTCCTCGTGGGCGGCGTTCCAGGTGGGGGTCGCGGTGTCGCCAAGCAGCACCGCAGTGTACGCCGCCAGAGGTCCGGCAAATAACGCCGCCTCAACGCCTGCCGGTCCTTCGACTGCCTGCAGGACCGTGCGCAGCGGTCCCAGCGGCAGCCGGTTTCCGCTCATCCGGTCGATTTCCGCCACTGCCGCGACGCCCGCGCCGGCACTGAAGGCGCTCAGGATCCAGGAGCCCACACTCATCGGGGAGGTCACCTTGAAGGTCCGCAGCATATTCAGGAACCGCTCCGGCCTGCCCAGGTCCTTCACCAAAGCGACAGCGCCGGCGCCCACCGCGGTCAAAGCACCCAGCCGGGCATTCCGGCGCAGGATCGGACGTCCGGTCAACTGCCCGCCGAGGCCAAGCAGTGCCGAGCCTGCTGCCACGCCGCCCAGGAACAGGTAAATGGCGACGTCATCGCCCCAGGGTGCGGGCTTGACGACGGAGCGCCCGTAGTAGGAGGTGAATTCCGGCTCCGGGACCATGGGCATCTCGCGGGAACCGTCCCCGTTGTCCCTGCGCCGGCGCACGCCGGGTTTGCCGTCCTGGCGGCGGCGCCGGGCAGGCTCCGCAGGCCGGAAGCTGTCGAATTCGGAAAGGGTCACGCCCGTCCTCCCAGGAAAGCCAATGCTGCGGCCGCGGCCATCCCCGCTACTGCCATACCTGCCCGCCGGTACATCCGGGGCAGATCGGCCGTGGGGACACGCGGGTCCGGCGGGAGGCCGTACACCTCGGGCTCATCGAGCAGGAGGAACACGGATCCGGTTCCGCCAACGCCGTCGTTCTCGTTCGCACCGTAAAGCCTTGCTTCGGTCATGCCCTGCGCATGCAGAGTGGCGACGCGCTCCCGGGCTGTTTCCACCATGTCATCGTGGTCGCCGAACTTGATGGATGTCGTCGGGCATGCCTTGGCGCAGGCCGGCGTCTCGTCGGCCACCAGCCGGTCGTAGCACAACGTGCACTTCTGGGCGATTCCCTCGTTCGGAACGGCGGGGTGCTTGGCGTGCTGTTCCTCCCTGCTGGCGGCGACCTTGACCGTGCCGTTGCTGCGCCGCTCGATAACGCCGAAGGGGCAGCCGGCCACGCAGGTTCCGCAGCCGTTGCAGACATCGTCCTGGACCACGACGGTGCCGAATTCGGTGCGGAAAAGGGCCCCCGTCGGGCAGACGTCCAGGCATCCGGCGTGCGTACAGTGCTTGCAGACGTCCGAGGACATCAGCCACCGGAAGTCCGCGGTGTCCGGCGGCGTGGTATCCGCTCCTGCCACGTCCGTCTGCACGGACCCAGCCGGGGCGGGAGGACCAATACGGGGCATGCCCAGGCTGACCAGCGCCCGGCCCGATTCGCGGGCCTCGGCAATGCGGTCCTGGCCTTGCTCAATGAACGCCACATGCCGCCAGGTGCTGGCACCGAGCGATCCGGTGTTGTCGTAGGAAGACCCCAGCAACTCGAGGTTTCCGTCCTGCGGATTATGGTTCCATTCCTTGCAGGCGACTTCACAGGCCTTGCAGCCGATGCAGATCGACGTGTCAGTGAAGAATCCCTTGCGCGGATGATTGTGTTCCCAGTGGGCTTCGGCTGTGGGGTCTGTCGGTCCGGACAACTGGCCCATCTAGTCCTCCCTTGTCGGATCGGTACCCACGGCCGGTTCAATGCCTTCAGCCGCTGGGTCAGTGACGGCACGGTTACCGGTATCGGCGGTCAGTCCTGCCCGCTCCTGGTACTCGGCAACCAAGGCAAGCAGTTCTTTCCCGCGAGGCCGGCGGCCCGGACGGATGTCGCACGAAGCCACCTTGGACTCCTGGATCTGGACGTTTGGGTCCAGGGTCACGCCCAGCAGGTCGTTGGCGGCATCACCGCTGACCACGGCATTGCTGCCGACGCCCCAGTGGTAGGGCAGCCCGATTTGGTGCACGGTGTGGCCGCCAACAGCCAAGGGTCTCATCCGGTCCGTGACAAGCACCTTCGCCTCGATGGCGGACCGGGGCGAGATGATCGTGGCCCACCCATAGGGCTCCAGGCCCTTCTCGGCGGCCAGTTCAGGCGAGACCTCGCAGAACATCTCCGGCTGGAGTTCCGAAAGGTAAGGAAGCCAGCGGCTCATCCCGCCCGCCGTGTGGTGCTCCGTGAGCCGGTACGTAGTGAAGACGTACGGGTACACGTCCGCCCCGCTGGTTCCAGCACTTGGTGCGCTGAGGTTATCCGCGCGGGGGAACACGAGCCGAGTAGGACTCTGCTGCTGCGGGTACAGCGCGTTCGCCACCGGTGATTCCTGGGCTTCGTAATGGGTGGGAAGGGGGCCATCCATAAGGCCTTTCGGCGCGAACAACCAGCCCTTGCCATCGGCCTGCATGATGAAGGGATCATCCCCGCTGAGTGCGGCTGGTCCACCGACGGAGGGGTCCGGCTTACTGCCCGGCGCCCGGTCGACGGGGAAGTCCGGCACGTCGTCACCGACCCACTTACCCTGCTCCTGGTCCCACCAGATGTACTTCTTGCGCTCGCTCCACGGCTTGCCGGCAGGATCGGCCGACGCACGGTTGTAGAGGATCCGGCGGTTGGCTGGCCATGCCCAGCCCCATTCCGGGGCCGCAGGCTCCGGTCCCCCGCCCGGCTTGCGGTTGGCGGCATGGTTGAAGCCGTCAGCGTACACGCCGGTGTAGATCCAACAGCCGGCCGCCGTGGATCCGTCGGCGCGGAGTTCGGTGTACGCCGATACTGGCTTGCCGGCATCTGGACCGTCCAGGTGGCGTCCGTTGATTTCCGCCAGCACGGCTTCGGCGTCCGGATCGCCATGCTCATCCGTGGGGTAGTCCCAGGTGAGGTCGAGCAGGGGCCGGTCCCGTTCGTCTTTTGATCCGGCCAGCTTCTCGCGGATCCGCTGGCCCAGCTCGAAGAAGAACTGCAGTTCGCTTTGGCACTCCCCCGGCGGTGCCACGGCCTGGTGCCGCCACTGCAGCAGCCGCTGGGTCTGCGTGAACGAGCCGGCTTTCTCGACATGGGTCGCGGCAGGCAGGAAGAACACCTCGGTTTCAATGTCCTCCGTGCGCAGTTCCCCGGATTCGATTTCCGGCCCGTCTTTCCACCATGTGGCGGACTCGATGAGGTTCAGGTCGCGCACCACAAGCCACTTCAGATGGGACATGGCGAGCCGCTGCATGCGGCCGTGGGCCGAACCCACCGCCGGATTTTGTCCGAGGATAAAGTAGCCTTCCACTTCATCCTCGAGCATGCCCATCACTGTCTCGTAGGTACCGTGGGCTCCGGTCAGCCGCGGAAGGTAGTCGTAAGCCCAGTCGTTGTCGGCAGTTGCGGCGTCACCCCACCAGGCCTTCAGGAGGCTGATGGTGTAGGCATCGGCGTCGGCCCAAAAACCCTTCTGCTGTTTCGAGCCGATGACTGACAGGTAATCCTCGAGGCTGTCATGGCGTCCGGCGCTGGGCATCGGCAGGTACCCGGGCAGGAGATTGAACAGCGTGGGGATGTCCGTGGAGCCCTGGATGCTGGCATGGCCGCGCAGCGCCATGATTCCGCCGCCCGGGCGGCCGACGTTACCAAGGAGGAGCTGCAGGATGGCGGCTGCCCGGATGAACTGCGCTCCCAGGGAGTGCTGGGTCCAACCGACGGCATAGGCGAAACACGTGGTCCGGTCGCGGCCGGAGTTTTCCGTGATGGTGCGGGCCAGGTACTCGAAGTCCGCGACACTGATGCCACACATGTCCTGCACCATCTGCGCGGTGTACCGGGCGTAGTGCCGCTTCACGATCTGGAAGACAGTCCGCGGGTCCTGGAGGGTGTCGTCGCGCTGCACTTCCGCGTGCTCCAAGGGCGGGCCGCCGCTTCCAAAAGCGTGGCCGGCCGCACGCGCCGTGGCATCCGCGCCGTGTTCCGAACCGGGCCCCGGCTCGTCAATGGCGCCGTCTTCTTTTTCCGCATAGGCCCATGAAGAGGTGTCGTAAGCGCGCTTCTCCGGATCAAAGCCTGAGAACAGGCCGCCCAGGTCCTCGGCGTCGCGGTAATCCTCGTGGACAAGCGTGGCGGCATTGGTGTACGCGCTCACGTACTCCTTAAACCACAGGTCATTGGTAAGGACGTAGTTAATAAGCGCGCCAAGGAGCACCACATCAGAGCCGGCGCGAATGGGAATGTGCTTGTCTGACACCGCCGAGGTCCGCGTGAACCTCGGGTCCACATGGATGACTTTCGCTCCGCGGGCTTTAGCCTCCGCCACCCACTGGTATCCAACGGGATGGCACTCGGCCATGTTGGAACCCTGGATGACGATGCAGTCGGCGTTGGCCATGTCCTGCAGTGATTGCGTCGCACCACCGCGTCCAAACGAGGCTCCCAAACTGGGAACCGTGGCGGAGTGTCATATGCGGGCCTGGTTCTCGGTCTGCACCGCCCCCGCAGCAGTAAAGAGCTTCTTGATCAGGTAGTTTTCTTCGTTGTCCAGGGTTGCTCCGCCCAGCGAGGCGATACCCATGGTGCGGCGGAGCAGCCTGCCCTGGTCGTCCTCCTGCTGCCACGTCCTGCGACGGGTTTCAAGGAACCGGTCGGCCACCATCTCGACCGCCGTAGCCAGGTCCAGGTGTTGCCACTCCTTGGAGCGGGGTGCACGGTAAAGCACCTTGGTCTGCCGGCCGGGTGAATTGACCAGTTGCTCGCTGGCAGAACCCTTGGGGCACAGCCGGCCGCGCGAGATGGGGGAATCCGGATCGCCTTCGATCTGGACGACCTTTTCGTCCTTAACGTAGACACGCTGCCCACAGCCAACAGCACAGTACGGGCACACGCTCTGGACAACGCGGTCAGCAGTAGCAGTGCGGGGGGCAATGGCCTTCGTTTTGGCCGAAGTGACGGCGGGCCCACGGCCCAGCAGATCCCCCGTGCTCAACTGACGGACGACCGGCCATTGAAGAAAACTTCGCGGTGCCATTTCAGGAGCATAACCCGAAGCGCCGCCAAAGCAACAGGACAGCTTTCGCGTGTCTTAAGGAACGGACTGCGCCGAATCGGACGCCAACGCGGACCGCTTCAATGCACGCGGGCCATCCAGCCAAGCAGTCCCCGCCAACTAAACATGTACGACGACGGGCCGCGCCGCCGTCGTGCGCCTTCCGCTTCAGACATCAATGGCGGGCAGCCGGGCCAGGCACGGACGGAACAATTGTGCATGCGCTGCAGCCCTGATTTGCCCGTATTCACGTCGTTTTCGACAACGCCGATTAATAGATTGACAGTGTGCGTGGCAGGCGTCACACTGTTGCATATGGTGATCGATGTTGCGTACAGCGCGTTTGGACTTGTCCACGATGGTCGCATCGTTGCATGTCGGTCCTCCCCAACTTCATGACAACAAATTTCCGACAACCCCGGTTGTCACCACCAACCCCTCGGTCCCCATGAATCACAGACCACCCAGCCCTCCCGGGAGGAAACCCATCATGACTGCTTCAGTGAACGTCCCCCTCAAGCGCGGAAAACTCGCTTCATCATTGCCCGCCGGGCAACTGGCGGAAATCACCGAACTGTTCGAGTTCCGGCGCAAGGGATATTCCCTCGATGCACCCTTCTACACGGACCCCACAATCTTCAGCCTCGACATGGAGGCCATTTTCGGCCAGCACTGGATCTTTGCCGCCAGCACCGCCGAACTGCCGGAACCGGGCGACTACGTCACTGTCGACTACGGCCCCTATTCCCTGATCGTGCTGCGCAACGACGACGGCGGCGTGAACGTTCTGCACAACGTGTGCCGCCACCGCGGCGCCCGTGTGCTGACCGAATCCACCGGATCAACGGGAAACCTGGTCTGCGGCTACCACTCGTGGACCTACTCGCCCACCGGCGACCTGATCCACGCTTCGGCCCCGGGGGAAACGAAGTTCGACAAGAGCTGCTTCGGCCTCAAGCGCGCCCACGGCCGCGAGGTCGCCGGCCTCATCTTCGTCTGCATTGCAGATGAACCGCCGACAGACTTCGACGAAACCGCAAAAATCTTTGAGCCCTACCTCGCACCCCACGATTTGTCGAAGACGAAGATTGCCTACCAGCAGAACATCATCGAAGAAGGCAACTGGAAGCTCGTCATGGAGAACAACCGTGAGTGCTACCACTGCGACGGCCACCCCGAGCTTGCCTGTTCCCTCTTCCCCACCTGGGGCCTCACGGAGGGGCTCATCCCGGCGCACCTTGAGGAGGTGTGGGACCGCAACAAGAACGCACAGTCCTCGCTCGAGGAGCGCTGCCGCCGCTATGGCCTCCCCTACGAAGTAGTTGAGGAGCTGGACACGCGCATCGCGGGAATCCGCATCTCACGGGAATCTCTGGACGGTGAGGGCGAATCGTTCTCGCCCGACGGACGCCGGCTTTCCAAGAAGCTGCTTGGCGACTTGCGGGACTTCCGCCTTGGCCGCTGCTCGATGCACCTGCAGCCCAACAGCTGGTTCCACTTCCTGGGAGACCACGTCATCACGTTCGGTGTCTTCCCCATCAACGAACACCAGTCCCTGGTACGCACCACCTGGCTGGTGGCTGACGACGCCGAAGAGGGCGTCGACTACGACCTGGACAAGCTCACCTACACCTGGAAGCAGACAAACCTGCAGGACAAGGCGTTCGTGGAACTGTGCCAGAAGGGCGCCGGCAGCCCCGCGTACCAGCCCGGCCCGTACATGAAGAGCGAATACCAGGTAGAGGCATTCATCAACTGGTACGTGCAGCGCGTTCAGGAGCACTTGGCATGACGGAACTCCTTACCGAAACGGTAGTCCAGGAGCCCCACCGCATACGCGGTCTTGAGATGCCGTGGAACAGGGTCATGGGCAGCACGGAGGCACCCGCCCGCGCTGCCCGTGCATTGGGTCCCTGGCATCCGCAGGAGTTCATGGCCGAATGTGTCGAGACCGTACCCGAGGCCGGCGGCATGATGACGTTCGTGTTCCGCCGCTGCGATGGTGCACCCCTGGCGTTCCGTGCCGGCCAGTACGTGAATATCGCCTTTCCGGTGAACGGCGAGGACCAGGACCCGGTGGACCGCAGCTACTCCATCTCCAGCTCGCCCACCGAGCCGTGGACCTTCAGCATCACCGTCAAACGCGACTCCAGCGGGCTGGTGTCACCGTGGGTGCATGAGAACGTCAAACCCGGGACCGTCCTCGACATGCTGGGGCCAGTAGGAGCCTTCCACCTGCCCGACGCCGACCGGCGTGCACGGTACCTCTTCCTGGCCGCCGGCGCAGGCATCACTCCCATCATGTCAATGCTGCGGACCATCCACTCGCTGCCCGGAACGGCAGACGTGGTGGTGCTCTACCACGGTGCGGAAGCCGGCGGTTTTGCCTTCGACCGGGAGCTGGCCTACATTGCCTCCGTCGATTCGCGCGTCAAGGTCTTCTATTCACTGGGCGACCGGAGCAAGCCGGAAGGGTGGGCAGGGCTCAGCGGACGGCTGACGGCTGCCATGATCGACGAGGTTGCGCCCGATGCCAACGGCCGCCAGGTCTATGCCTGCGGCCCAGAGGGCTACCTGAACACCGCCTCGGAATTGCTCCAAAAGGTCGGCGTCGATGACACCTCCATCTACATGGAATTCTTCTCAGGGGATCGCCAGACGCTCCTTGAATACCAGGCAGAAATCGCGCTTGCGACGGACATCGCTGAGGAAATTGCGGAGGAAATCGCCGATTCCGCCGAGGACTATTTCGAGAGCCAGCCCAGCGCTTTCGGGCTTTACGAGCCCGGCTACGATGCCGATGGAACGTTGAAGGCAACGGGGCTGCCGCTGGAAACGGTCGACCCGGATGCTCCCGCCGCCGGCCACAGTTCAGCTACGGAACCGGCAGCCGCGACCCCCGACGCCTCGAGCTTTGACACCGTGGGAACGGGCAGCCTCACTTTGTCCTTCATGCGGACGGGCATCAATGTCCTGATCGACCCGGACGAACATATCCTCGGAGTGGCCCAGCGTGCAGGCGTCCGTATCGGCGCCAATTGCAAGGAAGGCATGTGCGGATCCTGCAAGGTCGTCAAGCTTTCCGGCGAGGTGGAGATGAACCACCAAGGCGGTATCCGGGCACGTGAGATTACGGCGGGCAAGTTCCTGCCCTGCTGCTCCACCGCGCTGACCGACATGGTTATCGATGCCTAGCCGCGGCCCGGAGGACCCTGTCCGGGCACATCGTTCCACCCATCAGCTTCACGAAAACTGACAACAACTGCCTCGCGGAAGGTCTGATGCAGCCAGCGTCAGGCCTTCCCTGCCAATTCGAACACCAACCATAGGAGCCATGCCCATGTCAGGTAACAAAGCCGTTGCTTACAAGGAGGCCGGAGTCGTCGAGGTCATCGACACCCCTTATCCCTCGTTTGAACTGAAGGCCGGCCCCGGCGTCAATCCCGCCAATGTTGGCCGGAAGGTCCCGCACGGGGTCATCGTCCGCACCGTGAGCACCAACATCTGCGGCTCGGACCAGCACATGGTCCGCGGCCGCACCACTGCCCCCGCCGGGCTCGTCCTGGGCCACGAGATCACCGGCGAAGTCATCGAGACCGGACCCGACGTCGAGTTCATCAAGGTCGGAGACATTGTTTCTGTCCCCTTCAACATCTCCTGTGGACGCTGCCGGAACTGCAAGGAACGCAAGACGGGCATCTGCCTGAACGTCAACCCGGACCGCCCCGGATCCGCCTACGGCTACGTGGACATGGGCGGATGGGTTGGCGGCCAGGCCGAGTACGTCCTGGTCCCCTACGCGGACTGGAACCTGCTGCGGTTCCCCGACCGGGACCAGGCACTGGAGAAGATCATGGACCTGACCATGCTCTCCGACATCCTTCCGACCGGTTTCCACGGCGCCGTCACTGCGGGCGTCGGCGTCGGATCCACGGTCTACGTGGCCGGAGCCGGCCCGGTGGGCCTTGCCGCGGCCGCCAGTGCCCAACTACTCGGAGCCGCGGTGGTTATCGTGGGCGACCTTAACGAAGACCGCCTCGCCCAGGCCCGGTCCTTTGGCTGCGAAACCGTCAATGTGGCCAACGGCGACCCCGCCGACCAGATCGAGCAGATCCTCGGCGTCCGGGAAGTCGACTCCGGCATCGACGCCGTCGGCTTTGAGGCCCGTGGACACGGCCACGGCGCACAGGAGGCACCGGCCACCGTCCTCAACTCGCTGATGGACCTCACCACCGCCGGTGGCTCGGTGGGCATTCCCGGCCTTTACGTCACCGGGGACCCTGGTGCCGCGGACGAAGCCGCACGGAAAGGCAGCCTGTCCCTGTCCCTGGGCACCGGCTGGGCAAAGTCCCTCTCCTTCACCACGGGTCAGTGCCCCGTGATGAAGTACAACCGCCAGCTGATGATGGCGATTCTGCACGACAGGATCCAGATTGCCAAGGCGGTCAACGCCAAGGCCATCCCGCTGCACGATGCTCCCCGGGGATACGCGGAATTCGACGCAGGAGCCGCCACGAAATACGTCCTGGATCCGAACGGCTACCTCAGCAACTAGTCCGAGGTAGGAGGGCTCACCAGCGCAGGCCAATGCGGCCGTTGCACCACCGTACCGAACGGTGGTGCAGCGGCCGTGTCCTCTTAAGAGAAGAACCTGTCCGGCTATAAGAAGAATCCTGTCCGGCTTCCCCTTTTTCGGCGCTTCTTCCCCTGACGCGGGCAGTGGCCCCCTCCCCGCCAGTGACACGGTTTGTGTTGCTCGGCATGGGGCACACATTTGAAATCGCAGATATATCTTACTTCAGTCCTTGATATATAAGTTCTATACTAGGACGCGGTCCTTAGCAGGACCTCACCAACTCAATGAGGAGTGGAACCTATGCAGAAACTCGCGCACCGGCTCGAACGCCTGGGCACCGAAACTGCCTTCAGTGTCGCCCAGGCCGCCGCTGCCTGGAAGGCGAAGGGGAACCCCGTTTACCCCTTCCACCTTGGCGACATCAACATCCCAACGGCCCCGAACATCGTCGAAGCGATGAACCGTGCCATCGCCGACGGTTACACGGGCTACTGCCCCGGCCCCGGGATCCCGCAGTTGCGGGAGGCCCTCGCGGACGACCTCGGGGCCCGCCGCGGTATCGAGTTCTCCCCCGACAACGTCGTGGTGATGACGGGGGGCAAGCCGGTTATCACCAAGTTCCTGCAGGCAGTCATGAACCCCGGCCAGGAAGTGCTGTATCCGAACCCCGGCTTCCCGATCTACGAATCGCAGATCGAGTACCTGGGTGGCACCGCCGTCCCCTACCGCTATCTGCCCACGAGCCAGGGCTTCGCGATTGACCTGGACCAGGTGCGCGCCTCGATTACCCCGAATACGGTCGCAATCATTTACAACGACCTGCAGAACCCGATCTCGGCCGAGTCGACGAGGGCAGAACGGGAGGCGATTGCCCAGCTCGCGCAGGAGCACGACCTCTGGGTACTCTCCGATGAGGCATACTTCGAAACCCGCTATGAGGGAGTCTCCAGCTCGATCGCCTCGCTTCCCGGCATGGCGGAGCGCACGGTGATCCTCTACACCTTCAGCAAGAAGTTCGCCATGACCGGCTCCCGCCTGGGCTGCGCCGTCGCTCCGATCGAGATCGCCAAAATTCTCAGCACCCTCAACACCAACGATGAGTCGTGCACGACGCATTATGTGCAATGGGCCGGGATCGAAGCGCTTCGCGGCACGCAGGAACCCGTACAGCAGATGCTCGACATCCTGCGGGTGCGCCGGGATGCAGCATGCGAACTCGTGAACGATATCGCCGGCATGCACGTGGCCGTACCGCAGTCCACGTTCTACCTTTTCCCCGACGTCAGCGAGGTCATGGAGCGTATGGGCTACACGGCAGTCGGCGATTTCGCCTCCGCAGCCCTGTACGAAACCGGCGTCTCCTTCTGCACCCGAGAGCACTTCGGCCGCCGCCAGCCCGGCGAAGAGCGGCAGTACATCCGGCTCGCCTATTCGGGCATCGACGTCGCCGATATCCGCGACGGCCTCGGTCGCCTGCGCAAGTGGATTGAGACGGCATGAGCCGGGTCGTCGTCACGGGACGCATACCCGAAACCGCTCTTGAGAAGCTGCGCGCCGAGCACGAAGTCGATGCCTGGTCCGGCCCTGAATCGATTGGCCGCGAGGAACTCCTGCGCCGGGTAGCCGGCGCCGATGCCGTGGTGAGCCTGCTCACCGAACGCATAGACGCAGAGCTGCTCGACGCCGCCGGCCCGCAGCTCAAAGTGGTCGCGAACGTCGCCGTCGGCTACGACAACATCGACGTGCCCGCCTGCACCGAACGGGGCATCGTGGCCACCAACACGCCGGGCGTGCTCACGGAGGCCACGGCCGACATCGCGCTCGGCCTCATCCTCGCGGCGACCCGACGGCTCGGCGAGGGGGAACGGCTCATCCGCTCCGGCCAGGCCTGGAAGTGGGGCATGTTCTTCCTGCTCGGCAGCAGCCTCCAAGGCAAGACACTCGGCATCGTCGGCATGGGCGGCATCGGCCAGGCCACCGCACGCCGGGCCAAGGCCTTCGGCATGGAAATCGTCTACCAGTCACGCAGTGAGATCGACCCCGCGATTGCAGCAGAGCTTGGTGCCCGGCGCGTTGAGCTCGATGAGTTGCTGGCCATCTCCGACGTCGTCTCCCTGCACTGCCCCTACGGGCCTGCCACGCATCACCTGATCGGCGCCGGACAACTCGCTTCGATGAAGAGTTCGGCATACCTCGTTAATACCGCGCGCGGACCGATCGTCGACGAGGCAGCGCTCGCTTCTGCGCTTCGCGATGGGCAGATCGCGGGCGCCGGGCTGGACGTCTTTGAGAACGAGCCCAGTGTGCACCCCGGATTGCTCGAGCTTGAGAACGTGGTGCTCGTGCCGCACCTCGGTTCCGCCACCGTCGAGACCCGCACGGCGATGGCAATGCTGGCGGCCGACAATACCCTGGCTGTGCTCAGCGACGAGCGACCGCCAGCCCCGATCAACTAGCCGCACGGGCACTCCGTGTGTGAAGTGGTCACGCATCGGGCGGGCA
>NZ_JBQEQF010000033.1:32146-36916 GCF_052046035.1 Paenarthrobacter sp. 22069
TCCAAGGCACCACATCTTAGAGAGAGAAATTAGTGACGCGTATAGGCATCGTGGCCGAGTTAGGTCGCGAAACGAGGGTGGCGGCGACGCCTGTCACCGTGAAGCAGTTGTTGGGTTTGGGCTACGACGTCGTGGTCGAAAAAGGCGCCGGTGAGTCCGCGTCCTTCCGGGACGACGCATATGCTGCGGCGGGCGCGGTGATCGTCGGTGCCGACGATGCGTGGGGCAGCGACGTAGTGCTGCGGGTCAATCCGCCCACGGAGGAGGAAATCGGCCGTTTGGCTCCTGGTGCCACGCTGATCGGTACGCTCGCCCCGGGCCTGCGGCCGGAGCTTGTTGAGGCTTTGGCGGCCCGGCCCATCACCGCTCTTGCCCTGGATGCGGTGCCGCGCATCTCGCGGGCGCAGTCAATGGATGTCCTCAGTTCGATGGCGAACATCGCCGGGTATCGTGCCGTGATCGAGGCCGCCCATGAGTTTGGCAGGTTCTTTACCGGACAGGTCACGGCGGCGGGCAAGGTCCCGCCGGCGAAAGTTCTCGTTGCCGGCGCGGGCGTTGCTGGCCTTGCGGCGATTGGTGCTGCGAGCAGCCTGGGCGCGATCGTTCGCGCTACTGATCCGCGGCCCGAGGTGGCGGACCAGGTCAAGTCCATTGGCGGTACTTACCTCAAGGTTGAGGTGGAGGAGGAGATGAAGTCCTCTGACGGGTACGCCAAAGCAACGTCGGAGGCGTACAACCGGCGCGCGGCCGAAATTTACACCGAGCAGGCCCGTGAGGTTGACATCATCATCACCACGGCCCTGATCCCGGGACGCCCTGCGCCGAAACTCCTTACGGCCGAAGACGTGGCCGGGATGAAAGCCGGCAGCGTGATCGTGGATATGGCTGCCGGTCAGGGCGGCAATGTTGAAGGCTCTGTGGCCGGCGGGCGGATCGTGACGGAGAACGGTGTGGTGATCCTGGGGTACACGGATCTTCCGGCCCGGCTTCCGGCCCAGGCGTCCCAGCTGTACGGGACCAACATGGTGAACCTGCTCAAGCTCCTGACCCCGGACAAGAACGGCCAGCTCCGGATCGATTTTGATGATGTGGTTCAGCGCTCGGTGACGGTGGTGCGCAACGGGGAGAAGACCTGGCCGCCGCCCCCGGTCCAGGTCTCCGCCGCCCCCGTGGTGAAGCCGGACGCCTCCGCGGCCGCCGAAAGCCCTGCACCGAAGAACAAGCAGGGCCTGAGCGCGGCCGGTAAGGCAGGGCTCTTTGCCGCGGGCATCGCCGCGCTGTTCCTGGTCAGCGCGGTCGCACCGGCGCCGCTGCCTCAGCACTTCACGGTCCTGATGCTCTCGGTCGTGGTCGGGTTTTACGTGATCGGGAAAGTCCACCACGCCCTGCATACCCCGCTGATGTCCGTCACCAATGCGATCTCGGGGATCATCGTCGTCGGTGCCCTGCTGCAGATCACCTCCGACAACATCGCGATGCAGGTGCTCGCCGCCGTCGCGGTCCTGCTGGCCAGCATCAATATCTTCGGTGGCTTCGCCGTGACCCGGCGCATGCTCGCCATGTTCTCGGCCGGGAAGGCACGTTCATGAGCGCCGCCACCGAAGCAGCAGAAATCATCTCGAGGAGCCTTACCGTGCCCGACACCGTCTCCGGTCCGTTGACCGCCGAC
Organism: Paenarthrobacter sp. 22069; assembly: GCF_052046035.1. Taxonomy (NCBI): domain Bacteria; kingdom Bacillati; phylum Actinomycetota; class Actinomycetes; order Micrococcales; family Micrococcaceae; genus Paenarthrobacter; species Paenarthrobacter sp. 22069. Next base: position 33,816 of record NZ_JBQEQF010000033.1, read on the forward strand.
ACCATCGCGGGGGCGGCCTACATCGTCGCGGCCCTGCTGTTCATCCTCAGCCTCGCCGGGCTGAGCAAACACGAGAAAGCCCGCGCCGGGGTCATCTACGGCATCACCGGGATGATCATCGCCCTCGCCGCGACCATCTGGCTGACCCTGCAGGAAGCCTGGGGCTCCGGCGCCGGCCTGACCGGCCTGGGGCTGCTCCTGGCCGCCGTGCTCATCGGCGCAGGGATCGGGCTCTGGCGCGCCCGGGTAGTCGAAATGACCGGGATGCCGGAACTGATCGCCCTGCTGCACAGCTTCGTGGGCCTTGCCGCGGTCCTGGTCGGCTGGAACGGCCACCTCGAAGCCCCCGCCCTCTCCCCGGACCTGACGGCAATCCACCACGCCGAGGTATTCATCGGCGTCTTCATCGGAGCAGTGACCTTCACCGGCTCCATCGTCGCCTTCCTGAAACTCTCGGCGAGGATGAAGTCCTCACCCCTGATGCTGCCGGGTAAGAACGCCATCAACCTGGGCGCCCTCGTTGTGTTCGTCGCCCTGACCGTCTGGTACGTCAACGACTCACAGCTCTGGCTCCTTGTCGTTGTCACTGTCCTTGCCCTCGGGCTGGGCTGGCACCTGGTGGCCTCCATCGGCGGCGGCGACATGCCCGTCGTCGTCTCCATGCTCAACAGCTACTCCGGCTGGGCCGCTGCCGCCGCGGGCTTCCTGCTGAACAACGACCTGCTCATCATCACCGGCGCCTTAGTAGGTTCCTCAGGCGCCTACCTGTCCTACATCATGTGCAAGGCCATGAACCGGTCCTTCATTTCCGTGATCGCCGGCGGCTTCGGCATCCCCGCCCCCACCACCGGCGGCGACGCCGACCACGGCGAGCACCGCGAGATCACGGCCGAAGCCACTGCGGAAATGCTGACCAACGCCTCCAGCGTAGTCATCACCCCCGGCTACGGAATGGCAGTGGCACAGGCCCAGTACCCGGTCGCAGAACTGGCCCACCAGCTGCGCGAACGCGGGGTGAACGTCAGGTTCGGCATCCACCCGGTTGCCGGGCGCCTCCCCGGGCACATGAACGTCCTCCTTGCCGAAGCCAAGGTCCCCTACGACATCGTCCTCGAAATGGACGAAATCAACGAAGACCTCGGCGACACCTCCGTGGTCCTCGTCATCGGTGCCAATGACACCGTCAACCCCGCCGCTGCCGAAGACCCAGGCAGCCCCATCGCCGGCATGCCCGTCCTGCGCGTCTGGGAAGCCGAGAACGTCGTCGTGTTCAAACGCTCCATGGCCGCCGGCTACGCAGGAGTCCAGAACCCCCTGTTCTACCGCGACAACTCCCAAATGCTCTTCGGCGACGCCAAAACCCGCGTCGAAGACATCCTCCGCGCCTTCTAACCGAATGCACCTTCCACAAGAGGAGAGACCATGCCCAGACATCGAACAGGACTCCCGAGCGTGGTTCAAACAGCACTTCCACCACGTAGGTCCAATCAGACCAGGGACGCTGAAGCAGCACCCTATGCGCAAGCCTTTGGCATCGATGACTATGCTGCATCGCCTTGGATAGGCCTCCACTACAGGCACGAGTTCTTACTGCACTGCAATCACGAATTGCTGGAGCTGGATATTGCCTTGGATCGATCGGATCCTTCCCCTACCAGGAACCGTGACATTGGACGTAGCCCTGACGGTCCTGCCTGGTAAAAGCAGACCGGGGTGTGGACATTGTCCACACCCCGGTTGGTGGGACAGACAAATACCCCGGACTCGAACTGCATTGCCGCTATTGAAAACACTGGGACGTCCGGTTTGATGACGGGTGGCTGCGACCTTGATTGCCTCGATAGCTTGTTCACGGTGAATCTGCTCAAGTGACCCCCTCTATTCTTTGAGTTCCCTGGGCCAAGTTGGCCATGCCTACTGAACCTCAGAGCGGATTCCGCTTCTGGCTGCTTCAACGGCGGCGGGAGTATCAGCGTCGGTAGTCGGCCGCAGGATCAGCCTGTCCATTCATCCGGCATCACTACCCTTAGCCTCCGAACTCGAAGGCAGTCTACGAGACCGTGGAACTGTCTGCCGACCAGCTCGGGTTTTCGTCCATTGGTGGCGTGGCCGTACAGGTGGGAGAGGGGGCCCTGTTCTTCGTACTCCTGACGGAGAAGGAAACCCTCTCCAAAGTCAGGCAATTCGGGGGGCTCCCGGAAGCGTCGACTCTGGCCCAACCGCGAGAGCATCCGCTGGCTTCAGCTTTAGCTCGAGCGACTCCACCAGGAGGTCCAGGGGCTGTGAGATGTCCACAAGAAGATGGGTTTCGTCCGCTTCCAGCTCCTCCAGCGCGGCAAACTGGGAATCCAGCAGCGTGCGCGGCATGAACTCGTGGGAGCGGGCCTCCATCCTGGCGCCGATTGTTGCTGCAGTGCCGAACAGGTGAATGAAGACAACATCCGGCGCGTAGCTGCGCAACAAGTCCCTATACCGGCGCTTCAGCGCCGAGCAGGCAACGATCGGCGGGACTCCCGCGCCGCCGTCGTCATTCCCTGCAAGCAACTCCCCCAGCCGGGCAAGCCATGGCTCGCGGTCCCTGTCCGTCAGAGGAACCCCGGCGGCCATCTTTTGCTTGTTGGCGGCAGGGTGGAAATCATCCCCGTCAAAGAAGGGCATGCCCAGACGCTGCCCCAGGAGGGCGCCGACCGTGGACTTTCCGCAGCCGGAAACACCCATCACCACCAGCGGACGCAACTGTGTGCTCATTGGACCTCCCCCGCCCCGCCGAAGCTGAGGAGGACTTTGCCGGAGGTGGTGGAGTCTTTGGCGACTTCGAAGGCGTGCAGGGCGTCGGCGAGGGGGTATTCGTGGGTGATGACGGGGCCGATGTGGAGTGAGCGGTCGGCGAGGGCGGTGATGACCTGGTCGATTTCGTCGTTGAAGCGGAAGGATCCTTTGAGGTCCAGTTCGCGGGTGATGGCCAGCGAGATGGGGACCGGCTGCATGCCGGTGGGCAGCAGCCCGACCATGACCACGGTCCCGCCGCGGACCGCGCCGTTGATGGCTGAGGCGAGGCCGTGGTGGTTTCCGGAGGATTCGATCACGACGTCGGCCTCCAC
>NZ_JBQEQF010000034.1:0-35735 GCF_052046035.1 Paenarthrobacter sp. 22069
CAGCTGATATGTAGATCTCGTTGTCAAGAGTGCATGGATGAGCGGCTCCTGGGTTTGGTTCCCGGGGGCCGCTCATCGTGTGCCGGCCGGTTGTGATGCTGTGGGGGGCGTGGCGAGTCTTTTTCGACTGGGGCAGTGTCAGGCTGACATTCGCGGGTTGGTTACCGCATGACGATTTGTTCGGCTGGAGCGTATCGGTGTCTAGGATCGAGCGTCGATGGTGGTTTGGACCGTCTGCTCATAGCTGAAGCCCGAGTTGGCTCCGGGTGCTGTCATCGCCCCCCGCAACTGCTCACTGTCGGCGGGCAGGTTCCGGGTCAGGCCGCTTTCATGTGTTGTCCTTCCTGGAGCGGGGCGGCCAGTGACCAGCACCAAGCGGCGAGTTCGCGGGCGATCGCCGTGTTGGCCTTCACTGACATTTTGTGGCGTTCATCGAAGTGTTCCCATTTGCGGTGCAGCCGGTGGTTTCCTTCGAGGGCCCGGATGCGGGTTGCCGGCGCGACCAGGTCAAGTTGGCGCAGCAGCCGTTCTCCGGGCCGGGCGTAGGGGCGGCGGTGCTGCCAAGCCGCTTCGATGAGGAGTTTCCGGGCATAGGTGTTGCCGGCTTTGGTGATCGGGCCCTGGTGCCGGGACTGGCCGGAGGATTCTTCGCTGGGGACCAGACCGAGATAGGAGCCGATGGATGAGCCGGTGAAGCGGGTCCAGTCACCGATTTCCACGGCCAGACCGAACGCGGTCGTGAGCTGGATGCCGCGTAAGCACATCAGCGCGTCAATCACTGTTGCGTAGCGGCACGCCGCCGCTGTGATGGTGATCTGTTTGTCGATGCGAGCCAGATGCGCTGCAAGCAGCTCGGCCTGCTCGACATCGGCGTCGTAGGTGAACTGCAGCGCCGGGTCGTGAAAGCTCTGGCGGTGCAGCCACCGACTGTGTTCTGTAGTCCACCTGCTGTCCTTGGGGTAGCGGATCCCGTGCCGGAGCAGGACGGCGTTCACGTGCTGCCGGGCATGCGCGAGGTCTTTGGCGGTGCCCGAGCGCAGCCGGGACAGGTCCCGCAACGCCTCTTCGTCCGGCTCCGGGATGCGGACTTCGGTGACCGAGCCGACCGCGAGCATCTCAGCCAAAACCCGGGCATCCCGCCTGTCGGTTTTTACCCGGTCCCCGGGAGCGCGCAGCAGCTTCGAGGACGCCGCCACCACACAGTTGATGCCCGCGGCCCGCAGGTGCCGGGCCAGTACAAACCCTGTCGGGCCTGACTCATAAACGACCTTGACGGGCGGCTCGAATCGCCGGACCCACTCCAGGATCAGGGCCGGGTCAGCGGCCATCGTGTGGAGACTGATTTCACCAGTGCCTGGGTTCAGCGCATGGCCGACGACATTGACCGCGTGAACATCCAGACCAATGAAAGTATGCTCAAACATAGCCGGGACCTCCCAAACCTCACATGTGGCACTACCATTGCACCCCCAATGAGCCTCGCAGGCCACGGGAGCCGCCAATGGCAACCCACGGACCCTGTGAAACAGAAGGCCCCGGCCCCCCATGCTCCCGCCAGAACCTGCCCTTCCGGGATAAGGGACATCACTGCCGGGAACAGGTCCTGCAGCGGCCAGATCCCTCTCAGGGCCGCCGATCACATCAAGCCGGCGCTGCAGGACCGCCCGGCGATAATGGACCGACCCCGGACGGGCAGGTTCTGTTCCTCTTCATATCGTCTAGGCCTGCACTACCCCCGCAGCGGGCGTGGGAGTTCGCGGTTCAGGTCGGAGAGTCTGGGTGGATCCTGGTCCCAGACCTCAAACAATGCGTCCAAGCCGTGTTCCTTCACGGTCCGGGCCTCTTCAGGGAAGACCAGTGTGGCGTCCAGGAAGACCACGTGGTGCCCGTTGTCGAGCCGAAGGGGCGGGAGGAACTCATCTACTCTTTCCAGCATCAGCCATGATCTAAAGTCGCGGCCGTCGAGGACACGCTCCTCTGCCGGTGTAACCATATGGCCGGCTTCCAGGAAGATTTGCTTGGCGATTACATAGTTGGCCATCAGGCCAAATGACAACCTAACGTCATCTGTTCCGGCCGCCACGCATGTGTAGAGCTCGAACCCATGGTTGTGGTTGAGCGGACCGTGAACTAAGCCATGAAGGCCAAGCGTCGCGTAGAGGTGAAACGGCTTAAGTGATGCTCCTTTGGGCCATTCGAGAACTCCGACCATTTCTGCATGGTCATTAAATTTCCAGTACTCCGGCTCGCCGCCAAAATAAATCTCATAGTGAGCATCCACTGCTTTTACGCTGCCCAAGCCTTACCCCCTGTCATACCTGGTCAGCACTAGCCTAGGGCCTGAGATCTGGCGGCTTCGGAAAGACCACCTGGGCGACTTGGCTCGGCGAAACCTTCGCGTTCTGGAAAGCAACGCCCGGTAAACGATCCCCTACCGCACACTTACCTATCTCGTTGGGCTTCCCCGCCCTCTCTTACCCGACAAACACGGATCCAACTATTTCTTACGTCGCCTCATGATCACGAACGCGGAAATTCCAAGAATCAACAGCAGGACCGCGGAGAAGGTCACCACGAGCACGGGGTCAAGTCCCACTCCTCCGTAGCTGGGAGCGAAAGGTGCCATCTGCAGTCCCCGTTCTGCGATCAGTGTCCGCGTCGCAATATAGCGGTTTGGAATGACCATACGATGGGCTCGCAGTGCCAGGGAATCCCTGGCAGTAAACGCTCATCCAAAGGTCTCCGCAAAGGGATCCCTCACCGGACAACTCACGACTCCGTGTCGCCCTCCGCATGACTTTGCAATGAGGGGGTCGGCCCGCCCGTCTGCTCCGGCACGTCGCTTCGTGCTTGACCGTCCTGAACGAAGGTGATCTGAATTTGGCTTCCCCGCGCAAGGACCGACCCTGCCGGAGGATCTTGGGAGGTCACCCAGAATAGCCCTGGCCACGTGCGCGAGCGAAGGCCTGGACCATCAGGGTCCCCGGCTGCGAGACCGAACCCAAGGTTCGCCGCAGTCTCCTGTGCGATATGTACAGGCTGCCCAACCAGATCGGGAACATTTAGCATCTGGCGTTCGACCACCTCGGCATCTCCTTTGCGCCCGAAAACTGGTACGGCAAACTGAACCGTCTATTCATCAGATTAGCGCCGGTGTTCGGTGCGTCCCTTAAGGGATCCTCTACCGGACGCCGTGAGGAAAACGTGACCAGCCCTAGCATTGCGGCGCTCTTTCCCACGGCATAACCTTTGAGCCTGATCGGGAATTGGGGGCGGTCGCATGGCCGAAAAAATCAGACTCTCATCATTGGCCCTTACGCTAACGGCCGTCCTGTGTGCGTGCGCAGGTCCCGCCACGCCGATGACCAAAGCCTCCCCGGAACCACCAATCCCCGCTGCTTCGGGCATACCAAGCCGGCTCTATACCCACTGCGGAATCAAGGAATTGCGCGTCGAGGACACATTCTTCATTGCCGAAACACCATTGGACGACGGTCAGGGCAATCCACCTCCGGGATGGGGAAACCCCTATCAGGACGGCGCCGTGACCGTGTCCGGTTCAAAGGCTGAATTTCGGGACGACAATGGCCACATCGTCACCTTCCTTGCTCGTCCCGGTGCCACAGGCTTTCTCAATATCTGTTCCTGACAGGCGACATGCCGCCAGATAAGGGATCCCTTACCGGTCACCATCTGGGCCGCGCCCGGCTGATTCAGATCACTCTTCGTCCTGGTGATCGCGTGAATTCCGGTGCATAAAAAGGTCACCTACGGACTCGAGAACGCCCTGAACTACAGCCACGATGACTTCCAGGAGGACCGACATGAGTCCACGATACGTCTTCACTAACGGCCTGGTGGTGGAGCTGGCTGCCCGTATATCGATCCCCTTCCGGACATGCAGAGGCTGTGCAGACGACTTTGGACATTTGTGCAGACGACTTCGGAAAATGACCTGCAACTTTGTGAAGCCGACGTTTAGGGTGTCCCATACACCCTGCCCGCAAAAATGCCCGGTGAACGTGCCCTAAGCGCTACACGTCGGATCGGCCTAGTTGGTCGGCCTCAACGAACAGCCAGGGTTTCAGCGAGCTGAACCTCCGGTACCTCGAAGTGCGCCAGCAGCGTCGCCACCAGGTGCGGGGCGAAGTCCTCTTCGAGCGACAGCACTACGCGGCACCGCGCGCCTTTCACCGGCGGGAACCCCGCGTACAGCCCGCGCATGTCGCACACCGTCTGCCCGCGGCCGGGCCCGTCGGAGGTGTCGACGGCGGCACGCACCACCGGCGCGAGCGCAGGCTTCACCGCACCCACGGCGAGCGCCGCGGCCAGCGGGTCGTGCATGGCGGAGCAGGGCCGGCCGTAAATGCCCTCATAAAACCGGAAGTAGTAGCCGAGCATCTCCCCAAGGGCCTGTGCCACGGGCGAAGAGGACGCGAGCAGCTCCTGCCGGTGCGTCTCCTCCAGTACCGACGCCATGGTCACGTCCAGCGGCACGAGGGTCACGTCCCACTCTGCGGCCAGCACCAGGGCGGCGGCCTCGGGGTCGTTGTGGATGTTGGCCTCGGCCAGCGGGGTGATGTTTCCCGGGGCCAGCGCCGCCCCGCCCATGACCGTCACCGATTCCACGAGCGACGGCAGGGCGGGCTCCAGCCGCAGCGCCTCGGCGATGTTGGTCAGCGGGCCGATCGCCACCACGCGCAGCTCCCCGGGATACAGCCGGGCCAGCCGCACCAGCATTTCAGCTGCTGTCTCCCCGGCCAGGGAAGCCGCGGCCGGCGCCAGCGAGACCTCGCCAATCCCGTTGTCGCCGTGCACCCACGGCGCCCCGCCCCCAAACGAGCCAGCGAAGGGATCGTGGGCACCAAGTGCCACCGGAATGAAAGCGCAACCGGCTAGCTCCAGCAGGTCCAGCGTGTTCCGGGCGCCGACGGCGGCACTGACGTTGCCGCTGACCGTCCCGATCCCCTTCACGGAAGCAAGCGGCGAGGCGAGCAGGTAGGCCAGGGCGAGGGCGTCGTCGATTCCTGTGTCGCAGTCCAGGTAGATCGGGAAGGGCGTGGTCATGGCGGTGCTTCTTTCAGGTAGTGACAACAGTTAGACGGTCTCGCCCTTGGGGGCGGCGACGAAGAGGCTGACGATGAAGGCGGCGGCGGTGATGCCCACCGAGATCCAGAGGGCGGTGGAGTAGCCGGCGGCCGTGGCCTGGGCGGCGAAGGGCGCCACGAGGACGACGCCGAGGCTCGCCCCGATGCCGAAGGAGGCGCCGTTGATGCCGGGCAGCGCCGCCGGGGCCTCCTTGGGCGAGAGCAGCACCGAAAGCCCGTTGATGGCGGTGAGGAACAGGCCGTTGTAGAAGATGCCCAGCGCCGCAACAGCGATCAGCACCGCCACCTGGTTGGTGGAGAAGGAGGCGGCAGCAGCCGCGCAGGCAAGGCTCATCCCGGTGCCTATGCGGAGGGTCTTGATCCAGCCGCGGCGGTCCGCCAGCCAGCCGGCCAATGGTGCGGCAAAGACGCCGATAAGCGCGGCGGGGGTGAGGAACAGCAATGCCGAGACCGAGGCACTCAGGCCGAAGCCGCCGTCGTGGTCCTGGCTGAGCAGCACCACGGTGAAGTTGATGATGGCAAAGATGCCGGCGAGGGTGAGGACGGTGGTGACGATGACCGGCCAGACCTGCCGGGATCGCAGGTGGTGGACGGCGATGAGCGGGTGGCTGCGCCGTTTCTCGATGATCCAGAATGCGGCGAAGGAGGCGGCGGTGCCGGCCAGCAGTGCCAGGGCGGTGGGTGAGGCCCAGCCGGCGGCGGACCCGTCGGAGACAAAGTAGGTGATGAACACCAGGAACACCGAGAGGGAGCCCGCGCCCCACCAGTCCATGGCACCGCGGACGCCCGCGGGACGCCCGGCAGGCACGGTGCGGATGATGCAGAACGCGGCGATCACGGTCAGGACCAGCACCACGATGAAGATGGACCGGAAGCCCAGGGTTTCGGCCATGAGGCCGCCCACCCAGCCGTCCACTCCCCCGATGCCGCCGTTGATAGCGGCGATGATGCCCACGGAGGTGCCGAATACTTTGGCCTGCAGGTTCTCGCTGAGGACGATGTAGGCCAGCGCGAAGACGGCGCTGGAGACGCCCTGCAGGAAGCGGCCAGTGATGAGCAGCTCCAGCGTCGGTGCCGTGATGCAGAGGATGGTGCCGGCGCCCATGATGCCCAGGACCAGCAGCAGCGCGGCGCGGCGGCCGATGAAGTCGCTCCAGCGGCCGATGACGGGGCCGGAGATGGCGCCGGCGAGGAAGAACATGGACTGGACGGGGGCGGTGCTGTCGGCGCCCCGGCCGAAGTCGGAGGCGATCTGTGGCAGCGCCGGGGTGACCATGCTGGCGTTCAGCTGGAAGGACAGCACACCCAGCAGCAGGGTGGAGATCAGCAGGGCGGCGCGGCGGCCTGAGAGCTTGGCGGCGTCGCCCGGAAGTACGACGGCGGCAGTTGGGTCCGCGGGAGGGGCGGCCGCGGCGGGGGTTGGGGCGTTCACATCAAACTCCTTTGTTCGTGCAGGTTGGGTGACGAAGACCACCGTTGGACGGTCATCGAGTTGTTATACAACCACGTATGATGCGCGAGTACAACCCTTGCCGTACACTGTTTCTTCATCCGGCCGGTTCCGGCATCCCCGTTCAGAGAGTTCCCCCATGCACAATCGACTTCCTGCCGTCACCGTGGTCGGCAGCATCAACCTGGACCTGATCGCCACAGCTGAGCGGCTGCCGACGGCGGGCGAAACCATTGGCGGCGCCGTGCTGTCCCAGCAACCGGGCGGCAAGGGCGCCAACCAGGCGGCAGCCCTTGCGCGGCTCGGCGGCAATGCCAGGATGGTGGGGGCGGTGGGCGACGACGATTCCGGCCGGCAGATGCTTGATGCCCTGACCGCTGCAGGTGTCAGCACCACCGGCGTCGCCGTCCTGCCGCACGCCACCGGGACCGCGCTGATCTCCGTGGATCGCGACGGCGAAAACCAGATCGTGGTGTGCCCGGGCGCCAACTCACACCTCTCGCTCGACGGCGTGGGGTTGGGCCCGGACGAGACGGTGCTGTGCCAGCTGGAGGTGGGCCTGCCGGTGGTGCTGGAAGCGGCCCGGAAGGCGAAGGGCTTCTTCGTGCTGAATGCTGCCCCGGCCATGGACCTGCCCGTGGAACTGCTGGAGCGCTGCGACTTGGTGATCGTGAACGAGAGCGAGTACGCCCTGATCCCGGCCCTCGCATTAGCCAGGCTGGTGGCGGTGACATACGGCGGCGACGGCTCCGCGATGTTCGAGCACGGCCGGAAGGTTGCGGAAGTCCCCGCGCCTGCGGTCAGCGTGGTGAACACCATCGGTGCCGGGGACGCGTTCTGCGCGGCCCTGGTCCTGGCCCTCAAAGCAGGGATGGACTACACCTCCGCCCTGGCTGCGGCCAACGCGGTGGGCGCCCATGCCGTGGGCGACCCGTCATCCCAGCCGGATTTAGCACGGCTGGGCCACTACGTGGGTCCGACTCCCGCAACCACAGGCACGCGGTGAACGTCGCTTTCAGGCGCGCGACGCCGTCGGACTTTCCTGACGTCCGGCGGATCACCCGCGATGCTTATCTCAAGGCCGGGCATTTTGCGGCGGACCATCCGTACATGGGGGTGCTGGAGGATGTGGAACACCGCGCCGATCATGCGCAGGTATGGCTGGCCGAAACCGGCGGATGTGCGGTGGCCGCGGTGACGCTGACGTTCGCCGGCCAGCCGTACAGCGAGATCGCGCAGGAGGGCGAGCTCGAATTCCGGATGCTGGCCGTAGACCCCTCATGCCAGGGGGCCGGGTTGGGCGGCACCGTGGTGCGCGCAATTGTGGAGCACGCCCGGCAGCTGCCGGGTATTGGGGCGATCAGCATTACCAGCGCCCCGTTCATGGAACGCGCCCATGCCCTCTACCGGTCGCTGGGTTTCCGCCGCGCGCCGGACAGGGACTGGTACGTCCCGGGCGAGGACGTCCTGCTGTGGGTGTTCACGCTGAAGCTGTAGCCCGCCGGCCGCGGTGCAGCACGCGGGAAAGAGAGCCAGGACGGCCTCAGCACGCCGAACCAGGACCGACGACGGCGGGAGGCCGGNTGCGCCGGCCTCCCGCCGTCGAACTGCTTTATGGTTCAGTTTCGCTGCTGGCCGCTGGACCCGGCCACGCAAGCGCCGGGCGCCGTCATCCTATTTGCCCACTCCCCCGGCGAGGCCGCGGACGAAGTATCGCTGGCAGAAAAAGAAGAGAATCACCATGGGAAGAGCTGCCATGACCATGCCGGCAAATACCAGCGGGTACTGGGTGCCGTTCTTTGACATCAGGTCTGCCAGTCCCACGGGAAGGGTTTGCAGCCCGGCCCCGCTGGTGAAGACCATGGCGAACAGGTACTCGTTCCAGTTGGTTAACACGTTCAGCACCACCGTGGTGATGATGATCGGCCGGCTCATCGGCAGGATGATGCGCCAGAAAGTGACGGTCTTGGACGCGCCGTCTATTGAAGCCGCCTCGTCGACCTCCCTGGGCAGGTCCAGCATATAAGCACGCATCAGGAACACGGTGAAGGGTATCCGGAACGCCGTATAGAGCGCCAGGAGACCAAGGAAGGTGTTGTACAGCCCCAGGCTCTGGAACATTTTGACCAGGGGAACAAGTGCCACCGTGGGGGCCAACATCAATCCTGCAAGAATGAGCACAGTGAACGCCCGGTTCAAGGGAATGCGGACGCGGGTCAGCCCGAATGCCGCCCAGGCGCTGATTGCCTCAGTGATGGCGGTAGCCAAAATGGTGAGGGAAACGCTGGTGAGCACGAAACTGCCCACTCCCTGCTCCCAGGCAGCGGCGAAGTTCCCCCAGCGCAAGGAGGCGGGCAAGGCAAACGGGTTGCCGAAAAGTTCGGCGTTTGTCTTGAAGCCGTTCGAAACCATCCAGGCCAGCGGGTAGACCACCACAATGGCCAGGGCAGCCAGGATGATCCAGACCAGCGCGGCCCGCAGCGAGCGACCGACGTTCGATAGCGTCACCATTCCACTCTCCTTTTACGGGAAACCCATAACTGCAGCGCGGCCAGCAGGAGGGTAATCAGGAAGATCGCCACTCCGATCGCGGACGCGTAGCCGAAGTCATTGGTGACGAAGCCCGCGTGGTACAGCCACGTCCCCAGGACCTGCGAGGAATTATTAGGACCTCCACTCGTCATCACCATGACCTCGTTAAAGACCTGAAATGCACCTGACACCGTAACGATCATCATCAGCCCGGTCATCTCCCGAACAAGAGGCATCGAGACGCTGAAGAACTGCCGAATCGGTCCGATCCCGTCTATGGCGGCCGCTTCATAGAGCTCCACAGGAATGCGTTGCAGGGCGACTGAAAACAGCAGGACGCTGTAGCCGAAACCCTGCCACTGGCTCATGGCCGCTATGGCGAATATCGACGTGTTCTCGTGGCCAAGCCACGCCTGGGCATACTGGCCAAGCCCAAGGTTGGCCAGGAAAGCGTTAAGCAGCCCGCTCTGCGGCTGGTAAATGAAGTAGAACAGCAGTCCGGCCACCGTAAGAGAGATGGCCGAGGGGATGAAGTAGATCGAGCGGAACGCCCGGCGCATCCGCTCGCTCCTAACGCTCTCGACGATCGCCGCCAGGACAAGCGCCCCGAACACCTGGCACACGATGGAGATGCCCGCGTACCAGGCATTGTTCGCCAGCGCCTTGAGGAATACGGGGTCGTTGGCCAGTTCCACATAGTTTGCACCGCCCGCAAAGGACTGTGATCCGCTGTAGATATTCCATTTGAGGAAGCTGAAGATCACGTTCTGAAGCAGGGGCCAATATACAAATACCGCGAGCACCGCCAGCGCGGGAATAAGCCAGATGACATTGCGCCAACCCGGAGCGTCAGTCCTGTCCGGCCTGGTTGTGATTGGCCTGGCATTGCCGGTAACAGCCGGCCGAACGGATGTGGGGGCGGAAGTCATTTAGCCTTCTCGGATGCCGCCTGGACAGCTTTCAGCGCAGCATCAGGGCGGAGATCCCCGGAGACGAGGCCCTCACTCACTGAGACCCATGCGTCACCCACTGATGGAACAGAAGCCATGTCCAGCCATACCAGGGTCGACGGCGCCTTGTTCACTGCCTCGGTCCCCGCGGCGACGGCCACGCTCGAGTTGGACGTGGTGACCGCACCGATGACGGCACTGGGCTGTCCGTACGGCGGCGACGACAGCACCGACGCGTTCTTAGCGGAGGTAGCGAACTTCATAAAGTCCAGGGCGAGGGCGGCATTTTTGCTCCTGCCGTTGATCATGTAACCCTCTGGTGCTGCTTCAAGAGTCTGGGTGTCGCCGGGGGAATGCGCCGCTGCAGGCAGCTGGAAAATGCCCATTCCGTCTTTGTTGAGCTGACTGCCGTCCTTATTGACAGCGTCGAACTCGATTAGCTCCTGGTAGTACATGGCTGCTTGCCCACTCTGTTGCTGCTGTTGCGCGGTGGTGTACGTAACGCCATTGGAATTAGTGCCATCACCGGTGCACTTGGTCACCAGTTCGGTGAATTGATTCATGGCGGTGACGTAGCCGGGATCGGTCCACGTGGCCGTTTTGGGGTCGAGATCGGCATCGAGGGTGGCGCGGGGAACGTTGTATGCGAAAAGTTGCTGCAGATAGTGCAGCCCCGGCCAGCCGTCCTTGTTGCCGAACGCAATTGGCGTATAGCCGGCCGCCTTGATGGTCGCGCAGTCGCTGATGAGGGCTTCGAAACTGGTCGGGACCTCGAGGCCGAGCTTCTGGAATATGGCTTTGTTGTAGCCCACGAATTTGGCGTCGTTGTACAGCGGAACCCCGTAGTACTTTCCGCCGTACTTGAAGGCCGAAAGTGCACCGGGGCCAAAGGTCTGTCCCCAACTTGTCGAAGGTCCGACATGCGCGGTCAGATCGGCCGCCAAGCCATTCTCCGCAAAATTTTGGCCCCAGTTACCGGCGTAGCTGAAGTAGATGTCCGGCAGTGACTGGGACGCAATAAGCACCTTTTCCTTGTCCTTGACCGCGTTGTCGTCGGTTTCCTGGGAAAGGTTTATGGTCACTCCGGGGTGTTCCGCCTTGTACGCCGCGATAACGTCCTGGAAATAGGAATCCATGGGCTTTCCGGCAAACGCCGTAAGGATGCTGATCGAACCGGAAAAGTCCGGCTGGGCGGCCAGATCAGCGCTGGCTGCGCCGTCGTTTGGTGCTGCACAGCCGGCAAGCCCTAACGCCGCAGCTGCGACCACTGCCGAAACCGAAACTGTTCTCCACTTTCGCATATTCATCTCCCGTCATGGGCGGGGTCGCGGATGCCCGCCGGAACTTCAGTTCCTGACCCTCCGTTGGATCGCTTGGACCTGCTGGTCCTGCTGAGTCCACCCGACTATACCGAGCAATGGTACCGGTATCAATAGTCTCAAGCGCGCAATTGCTTTACATCAAAAGAAAGGAGGTTTCCCGCCACAGGGCGTTGGTCTCGGCTGGGGCAAACACGCCGGCGTCAAACCCCATTCGGAGCAGGGCTGTTATCGGCCGCGGGGCTTCGCTACGCTGGCCCGCGGCATGAATGTCGCCTCCAGTACGTGGGTGGTGGAGGATGCAGCGGTGCCTTTGATGCGCTCCAGGAGGCAATCAGCAGTCAGCCGCCCCAACTGTTCCAAGGGTTGGGACACCATGGACAGCGGCGGGGACATGATGGTGGCCCAGCTGCTGTCATCGAAGCCGATCAGCGAGACGTCCTCGGGGTAGCTCAGTCCCATCTGCCGCAGGGCGCGGATAGCACCGACCAGCGCGTCAGACTCGGTGGCGAAGATTGCCGTCGGCGGGTCCGCCAGGGACAGCATCCCGATGACTGCACGTGTTGCCTGATGTTCATTCTTCAAAACGTGGGTGACCAATGACGTGTCGAAGTCGATTCCCGCCTTCTCAAGCGCATCCAGGTACCCGCGGAGGCGTTCTCCGTCGCTGGAAAGTGAGCGTGCAATGACCTCGTCCATCTCAGGCAGGCTGGTAGCTGGCTCCACCGTCACCGGCCCCCACACGAAACCGATACGCCGGTGCCCGCTGCCGATCAGCTCAGACACCGCCTCGCGCGCGGCTTCCCTGTTATTGATCACGACCGTATCAATATCCACGCTGTCGAACAGCCGGTCCACGAGCACCATCGGAATGCCGCGGGCGCGCACCAGTTCCAGGTGGGGCGGCGGGGCGTTCCTGCTCGCGGCCGAGGCAAGGACCAGGCCGTCCACCTGCTTGTCGACCAGGACGCCAACAGCGTCCGCTTCTTTGGCCAGGTCCTCCTCCGTGCTCAGCACCAGGACATCGTAGCCATGCCTATGCACAGTGTCCGTGAAGGCTTTAAGAACCCCGGCAAAATACGGGTTCCCTACGTCCGCAAGGACCAGCCCAACGGTCTTCGTCTCACCCGTCGTCATGCTGCGTGCGACGGCGTTGGGACGGTAGCCCAGTTCTTTCGCGGCCCGCATGACGCGGTCCCGCGTCGCAGCACTGACCGAACCGTACCCGCCGAGCGTGCGTGCAACCGTCGCACGCCCGACGCCGGCCGCCTGTGCCACCTGGGAAATCGTTGGCGGCACGGAGTTCCGGTGATGTTCGGTCATAGTTCGCCCATCATCTCAGATCCCAGCAGGGCCGGTGTACGTTTCAGGCAGCGGGTTGTGGCACCACTTCGCGCCCATGGCCGAAAGCACCTTCCACGCTGCACTGCCCCGCCGCGAAGCGCGCGGCGTGCTTCATGGCGCGGTGCACTTCCGGCCCTGGCGGCAGCATGTTCCGCTTCCATCCCGCGGCCAACATTTCAACCGCGAATGCCGCCAGGTACGCGTCCCCGCAGCCCATGGTGTCCACGAAAGGAGCAGCAGCCGGTGCCGCGTTCGAATGATAGAAGCTGGTGCCGTCAAACAACACGGCCCCGTTCGCACCCATGGTCCCCAACACCAGCGCCGCCCCATGGGCAGCGAACCGGCGAAGTTCAGACCAGACCCGCTGTTGTTCCCAGTCGCCGCATGACACCAGGGCCAAATCAATGAGGGGGCACACCTGTTCCAGATACTCATCGGCGCGGTGCACGGGTTCGCTGGAGAAGTCGAACGTCACCAATGCTTTCGTAGCACGCAGCGCCGGCAGTTCCGGCTCGATGCAGGAATAGACACTTGAGTGGACGAGGTCAAAGCCGGCCACGTAGTCCAGGTCAACCAATCGAATCGGGTCGCTGGCGGTGACCCCACCACCGTTCCAGCGCAGGAAGTGCCTCTCGCCGCGAACTGTTTCGATTTCCGTGAGCCCATTGGGCCCGCGCCGTACTTCACACCGGCTGGTGTCCACCCTGGCTGCCTCTATGCAGGAGCGTACGAACGCTCCTGCGTCATCATCGCCGAACACCCCGAGGTATGCCGCTTCTGCCCCGAGCTGCCGCGCATAAACGGCCACGTTCACGCAGTTGCCACCCGGGTACTCAACACTTCTATCCACGAACCGGTCCACTATGTTGTCACCGAAGCCGAGAACCCTCATCTTCCACTCCTCTCGTTGCTGGGGAGGCGGCCTCCCGGCCGGATCCGGCGACTGCCGGATCCGGCCCGGCAGCTTAGTACTTCACGACCCGGTAATAACGGCGCAGGTCCAACGAATGGTCGCGCGCCTTGGCGAGGTGCTTGCTGAAGCGGTCAACGACCGCATCGGCCACGATGGGCGAAAGGAGGCCCCTAAACTCTTCGCTGATACCGTCAAGGGCGTAGTCGCGCGTGTCCACCACGGTGACGTTGTCGCTGTACTGCTCCGCAAAGGCACGCACGCGATCCATCAATGGGCGCGTCTCATCTTCCCCCATGAACAGAATCAGGCTTGTGTCCTTTTCGATGAGTTCGAGCGAACCGTGGAAGAACTCCGCGGCGTGGACCCTGGTGGTCCGCAGCCACTGCATTTCCTCCAGCACGCACATTGAATAAAGGTAGGTAAAGCCCCACAGATTGCCCGAGCCGACCAAGAAATGGTAGTCCTTCCGGGCCTGCGCTTCCGCGAATGCCTGGCCCGCGCCGTCGGCACTCCTGGTGACGTCAACGAGCGCTCCCGGCAATGCCTTCAGTTCGTTTGCGAGCTTTTCGTAGCCCTCGAATTCACCGCGAGCGGACAGGAATGCAGCTGAGAACAGCAGCAGTTGGACGTCGAACGGCCAGGCCTTGGGCTCTGAGACCAGGGAAACATCGACTGCAGCCGCGAAGGGGCTCTCCGGGTAACCGGTGAAACCGACGGTGAGCGCCCCTTTCTTGCGGGCGAATTCGATCGACTCCAGAATGTCCTCGGTAGTACCTGATACTGAGGCGAATATTGCAACGGACTTCACTCCGAAGTTGGGGTCGGCGGAGAGGATAAATTCCTTGCCGATGACAGCGCGTGCCGGGAACGTAGACCGGGTCTGGAAGAACCTTTCGTAAGGAAGCACGGCTGCGTAGGTTCCGCCGGCGCCGATGAAGTATAGGTTCTCGTAGCCTTCGGCCTGCACCTTCTCCACCAGCTCTTCGATCTGGGGACGCAGCGCTACCGTGCTGCTCGTCTGGGAAAAGAACTCATCTTCGTTGAAATCAAGCATTCTCTAGCCTTTCCATCAGTGAGACCGTTTGATACCGGTATCAAGTGTCTCAAGCTTGGCATGGAACTGGCTTCAGGCACAAGGGCCCCCACTCTCCTGGCTGGTTCCTTTCCACCACGATCAGGGGGTCGGTGCCGGGAATGATGAATAGGGCAGGTCGAGCTCACCGGCGGCACCTTGGAATGCGGTGAGTCGGTGCTGCCAACTTCCGCACGGCCGGGTGGCGTTACGGGTCGGTCATTCCGTAATTGTTGCGGCCGAATATGCTGGAGGTCCCGGCTCGCCTGCCAGGTATCCCGCTAGTGCGAAGATCGCCCGGTTCCAGGTTCGGTCCCCTCGAGCACCTGCTGCAGCCCGGCGACCGGGATGTCGGGGAACTCGTCCCGCGCCGGCCCGAACTGGAACGAGGCCGCCCCGGAGTCTTCCCAGACCGCCGCCCCCGCAATCCTGGCAAGGAACGGTGAAAACGGCCGTGCTGCCACGGACAGCACCCGAACGGCGGCGACCGGAATCCGCTGCACGGATCCATGTCCGGCCCGGGCCACCAGCGCTTCCACCATCTGGTTCGACGTCAGCGTCTGCGAGCCCCAGTCGATGATCCGGTTGCGCAATGCCGGGTCCCGGAGGGCACGGACTACGACGGCGGCCGCGTCCTGCACCGCGGTATAGGTCACCGGGGCAGTCCCGGATCCGAACACCGGCACCTTACCGTTGCGTCCGAGTGGGGCGCCCATGATCTCAAGCCGCTGCTCCAGGAGCGCGCCCAACCTGATGATGGTCCAGTCCATGCCGGAGGAGCGGAGCGCATCCTCGGCCGCTGCCTTGCAGCGCAAATACTCGATGGGCCCGTCGGGGGCAGCGCCGTGCATGGACATCATCACCATGTGCTGCACTCCAGCCGCGGCAGCCGCATGGATCAGGCGGATGGCGCCATCGCGGTCAACCGTGCGGTGGTCGGTGTCCTTGGCCCCGAAACCGGAGGCAGCGAACACCACGTCGGTGCAGCCCGCCACTGCTTCCCGGCAGTCCGCTTCGGAGCCGAGGTCGCCGCGGAAGAGTTCGACGCCGTCGGCCGCCGTCCGGGGGAAGGGCTGGGAACTGCCGCGGGCCATGACGCGGACCTTGTGCCCGGCGGCGAGGAGCAGGGGAACCACGGCGCGGCCCAGGCGGCCGGTGCCGCCGACCACCAGGATCACGGCCGGTCACCTCCGGCCGCTCCGTGGAGTGCTTCGCTGATGGCGTCGTTCACGTCGCCGGAATCCTGGTCCACCGGTTCCAGGTAGAACTGGGCGGCGGAGATCCGGTCATCGTGGACGGTGAGGATGGCGACCCCTGCAGCGCGCTGCACGGATCCGTCCGGCCGGGTGCCGCCGTTGCTCCATTCCAGCCAGATTTTGCCGTCCGGGCCGGTGGCTGCGTCGTGGACGGTGAGGGTGAGGTCCGGCAGGCCGGCGAAGAGTGCCGTCCAGTTCTTCCGGACCTGCGCGGAGCCCGTGAAACTGCGGGCTGGGTGCACGGGGGTGGTGTTCCGGTAATCATCCGCGAACTCCGACACCATGGCCTCGAGGTCATGGCGGTTGGCTGCGGCCAGCATGCGCCGGACCGGGCCTTCGGGGACGCGGTCGAGTCCTGAAGCGTCCATGATCTGCTCCTTGGTTTCCGTCGCGGGAGGCGGAGAGGCTGGTACCCTGTAATTTGATACAGTCAGCTGTATTCAACTGATACAAGGAGCTTAAGCCCGATGGGACCCGCGGTCAATGGTGCGCCGGCCCGCTCCCGAAGGTACGACGCACGGCGCCGCCAGGAGGCGGCCGAGGAGTCAAGGAAGCGGGTGCTCGCCGAGTCCCGGGCGCTGTTCCTGGCTCACGGCTACGGCCGCACCACCATCGCCGCCATCGCCCACGCGGCCGGCGTGTCCAAGGAGTCGGTGTACAAGGGGTTCGGCGGAAAGCCCGGGCTGGTCCGGGCGATCTACGAACAAAGCATGCTGGGAGCCGGCGGACCGCCGGCGCAGGAACGGTCCGACCGCGCACAGGCAACGGTCACTGACCCCCGCGAGCTCATGGAGCAGTTCGGCCGCTTCGTCACCGAGATCAGCCCGCTGGGATCGCCGGTCTATCTCCTCATCAGGGACGCCGCGGCCAGCGGGGACCGGGACATGGCCGCGCTCCTGCGCGAGGTGGACGACGAACGGTACCAGCGCATGCTGCACAACGCGCGCCAGGTGCTCGGCCGCGGTCTCCTGAAGCCGGGCCTGACGGCGGAGGAGGTAGCCGATGTCATGTTCCTGAGCACCTCGGCCGAACTCTACGAGACCATGGTCCTCAAACGGGGCTGGAGCGCCGAGCGGTTTGGCCGCCTCATTGCCCGCACGCTGGCCGCCAACCTCTTGCCAGAGGGTTGAACCGGCGGTCTCGGGCTGCGTTCGAGTGGGTAACCTACTCCTATCAACGGGCAACACCCCTACGGGAAAGGGACGGTCACGCATGCACGCCGTATTGGAATACACCTACGAGGACAACTACCTTGAAACCCGCGGGAAGTACCGCGCAGACCACCTCCGTGCGGGGTGGGAGGCCGTCGAACGCGGCGAGCTCCTGCTGGGCGGAGCCGTTGGCGAAGGACCCTTCAAAGGACTGATGATCTTCACCGGCGAGAATGCACTCGAAGCGGCGAAGGCCTTTGCAGCCGCAGACCCCTACGTCATCAACGGCGTCGTGACATCCTGGACCGTCAGCCCGTGGACAACTGTGCTCGGAAAAGAAGCAGCCACGCCAGTCCACCCCTGAGTCCAGGGAACCTCAGCTGATCTTGCGGCGGTAGATGCCTGTCGCGAGGGCATAGCCGACCGCGAGTATGCCGAGGAGCCAGGCCAGGGCCGTCCAGATGTCAGCGCCAATTGGCTGCTGGGCGAACAGGGCCCGGACGGTGTTAACAATTGAGGTAACCGGCTGGTTCTGGGCGAACCACGCAACGGGACCCGGCATTGAGTCAGTGGGCACGAACGCGGAGCTGATGAACGGCAGGAAGATCAACGGATAGCTGAATGCGCTGGCTCCGTCCACGGTCTTCGCGGAAAGTCCGGCAATAACAGCGATCCAGGTGAGCGCGAGGGTGAACAGGACCAGGAGACCGGCGATACCGAGCCAGGCTGCCACTGACGCTCCGGTGCGGAACCCCATGACCAGCGCGACGCCGATGACCACCACAACGGACACCATGTTGGCCGCCAGGGAGGTGAGAACGTGCGCCCACAGCACGCTGGACCTCGCGATCGGCATGGACTGGAACCGCTCGAAGATGCCGCCCTGCAAGTCCAGGAACAACCTGTAGGCCGTGTAGGCGATCCCGGACGCGATGGTGATGAGCAGGATGCCGGGGAGCATGTAGTTGACATAGGACTCGTCGGATCCGGTGTGGATCGCGCCGCCTAATACGTAAACGAACAGCATCATCAGGGCGACCGGGGTGACCGCGGTGGTGATGATCGTATCGGGGCTGCGGAGGATGTGGCGGAGCGAGCGGACAGTCAGCACGCCGGTGTCGCCGAGTGCATGGGCGGTCATCGGGATTCCTTTCCGACAAGGGCCAGAAACACGTCCTCGAGCGAGGGCTGCTTCTCGATGTACTCGACCTTGGCCGGCGGAAGGAGTTGCTTCAGTTCGGCGAGGGTGCCGTTTTGGATGATCGTGCCGTGATGGAGAATGGCGATCCGGTCGGCGAGCTGCTCGGCCTCGTCAAGGTACTGGGTGGTGAGCAGGACAGTTGTGCCGCTGCTGGCGAGCTGCTTGATGGTCTGCCACACGTCGAGGCGCGCCTGGGGGTCGAGGCCGGTGGTTGGCTCGTCAAGGAAAATGACCGGCGGGTTGCCGATCAGGCTCATGGCGATGTCGAGCCGGCGGCGCATGCCGCCCGAATACGTCGCGGCCCTGCGGGCCGCTGCGCCGGTGAGCGAGAAGCGGGCGAGCAGGCCTTCAGCGATCGCAGCAGGGTCTTTCAGGTGGCGAAGCTTCGCAACCAAGACGAGGTTCTCCATGCCCGTCAGCACGTCGTCGACGGCGGCGAACTGGCCGGTCAGGCTGATGGATTCGCGTACATCGCCGGGGTTCATGGCGACGTCGAAACCGTGCACCGTGGCCGTGCCTGCGTCGGGCTTTAGCAGCGTCGAAAGGATCCTCACCAGGGTGGTCTTGCCCGCACCGTTTGAGCCGAGCAGCGCGAAGATGGTTCCCGCGGCCACGTCGAAATCGACTCCTTTGAGGACCTGCACGTCCTTGAACGACTTCTCGATGCCCTGCACACGGATCGCCGGGCCGGGGGCCTGGACGGGGACCACTGGGTCAGCTCCCGTTCCCGCTGTCACCGGCGGCGGCGTTGATGGCCTGGCGCAGACGCTCGCGCTCCTTGTCGATCCACTGCTTACCGGCGTAGGCCTGCGCGAAAGTTTCCGCAAAGTCCACCGGATCTTCGCCGACGATCGCACGCACCGGCGTCGCGTCGATGGCGGCCCGCTCCCAGAGGTCGGCCAGGTCGCCGAACATGGTCATGAGCGTGTCACCATCGGTGACGCCGCCGTAGTACATGAGGTACCGGTGCATTGCCGTTGCCGCCGTTGCATACGGTTCGGGGAGGGCCTCGATCCGGGCCTTGTCCTGCTTGTACTGCTTCTTCTGCTCGAGGGAACCGGTAACGGCCTCGATCCATTTTGCAGCCACGATTAGGCTCCTTCTTCCTGCGGGGATTCGGTGGTGTGATGAAGGTGCTCGATCCGTTCCGCGAGGAAACTCCACGTCCTCCAGAACTCGTCGAGGTACTCACGGCCCAATGCATTCAGCGAATACACCTTGCGTGGCGGGCCCTTCTCCGACGGGACCTTTTCGACGTCGACGAGGCCGCGCTGTTCGATCCTAACCAGCAGGGCGTAGATGGTGCCCTCGACTATGTCGGAAAAGCCCTGCTCGCGGAGCCGGGCCGTAATCTCGTAGCCGTGGGCGGGCTGCGCGGCCAGGATGGCCAGGACAACACCCTCCAGCGTGCCCTTGAGCATCTCGGTCATCTGCTTGCCCATCGGAACCCTCTTTAGCTACTCCGTGTTACTGACTACCGGTATATAGTAAGCACGAGTACTGCTAGTTAGCAATACTGAATAGCACCCCATCCCAACCCCGCATGACGGCATATGCTCCAGTCCGCCGTCGAACGTGGACCTCCCCCACCACCACGTGGAGCGCCGATAGCCGTCCCTTTATTGCGTGTCCCACCGGAACCAGCGGATCCCGATGAAGGAGAACACGACGAGGTATCCGACGCAGGCCAGCAGCGCATAACCGTCTTGATTGCTCCACGCCGCCTGGTTCAGTACGTCCGAAAAGAGCGTCATCAGGGCACCCACGGGTGACCACCCTGCGATGGCCTGGATCGTGTCGCCGAGGATTCCAGTGCCACCCAAGGTTCCCAGGAGTACAAAGACGATGAGGAGCAGCCGGCCGACAGCGCTGACGGCTGCGGTGGATTTCACCAGCGCGACGAGCGTCTGCCCGATGGCCAGGATCATGGCGGCCCCGAGAACGGCGACAGCCAAGACCAGCAAATATTGGCCGGCGCTGAGCGACAGTCCGTGCAGGACGCTTCCGACGATGGCGACAATGACGGATGCGATCAGGTTGGTGGCCACCTGCACGACGATCCGGCTGGTCATGATCATCCAGGTGGGGACCGGGGTGACACGCAGCCGTTGCAGGACCCCGACTTCGCGGTCGTGCGCCAGGGTCAGGCTGTAACCGAGCAGGCAGGACGTCAGCAGGCCGAGGGTCAGGGCAAGCCCGATGATGAGCTGTGAACCGCCAAGTCGGGACTGGGATTTGCCGAACGAGGTGGCCACCAGGATCACAATCGGCAAGACGATACTTAACGTCACTGCAGTCCTGCTGCGCAGCAGCACGGTAGCGTCGGCGCGAAGGAGCGAGCGCATGGCCAGGCCCCGCGGGGGCCGGCCAACGGTGGTCCCAAGGCTAGTCATGGATTTCACTTCCCGTCAGTCCGATGAAGACGTCCTCGAGCGTGACCTGCCCGTGCGCGACGGCAAGGACGTCCGGGTCGTCCTTGTGTTTACTGATGAGTTCGGCCGGGGTGCCCACGGTGATCAGGACCCCATGATCCATGATCGCCACCCGGTCGCAGACAGCCTGCGCTTCCTCCATGGAATGGGTGGTCAGGAGGATGCTGCTGCCACCGGACCGCAGCCCCTCAATTCGGTTCCATAGTGCGCGGCGGGACTGCGGGTCCAGCCCGGCCGTCGGCTCATCCAGCAGCAACAATGTCGGGCTGTGGATGGTCGCGATGGACAACGCGAGCCGTTGCTGCTGGCCTCCGGAAAGCTGTTTGAACCGTTTGCCCCGTTCTTCACCGAGACCAATGGTGCCCAGGCTCCGGCCGATCCCTTCGCGCGTAAGCCTGACGCCGTAAACCCCTGCGTACAGCCTCACGATCTGCTCAACGCTGAGCTCAGGTTGAAAACTGGAGGACTGTAGCTGGACCCCCAGACGTGCTTTCACCTCGAACGGATGCCTTCGAACGTCGAACCCGTCCACCCGCGCCCCGCCCGAAACAGGACGCACCAACCCCTCCACAATGCTCAGGGTGGTTGTTTTTCCGGCCCCGTTCGGACCCAGCAACCCGAAGATCTCCCCTCGTTTAACCTGAAAGGTAAGACCATCGACCACGGCCCGCCCACCGTAAACCATGCGCAGTTCATTGATTTCCAGCACCGGCGACCCTGCCGGGCCATCCATTTCACTCATCGACCACATACCCCCACAACGGGACTCTCCAACAGGGCACCTAGCGCAAGCATAGCCATGACCGCCGTTCGCAGGACCCCGTTTGCGGAACACCTGAGTACGGTCCTCAGGCAACTGGACTCTGTACACTGCCGTTCATGACCAAAGGAGCGGCCCTGCCCGCGGCTGAGGACCACGTCAACATGCTCCTGGCCATCCGGTCCGGAGACATCGGCGGGCTGCATAAGATGCTTACCCGGCACCCCGGGCTCGCCGCCGCCCGGCTCGGCGGGGCGGCGGGCGGACGGACCCCCTTGCACGTTGTGACCGATTGGCCGGGCTATTTTCCGAACGGACCCGGCATCGCCCGGATGCTGATTGATGCCGGCGCGGACGTCGACGCCCGGGAAGAAGATGGGACGGGCGAGACTCCGCTGCACTGGACGGCGAGCAGCGACGACGCGGACGTTGCGCGCGTCCTCATCGACGCCGGCGCCGACCTCGAGGCCCCCGGCGGCTCCATTGGCACCCCGCTGGACAACGCGGTCGGCTATGGCTGCTGGAACATTGCCCGGTTGCTCGTCGAGCGCGGCGCGGGCGTCGACAAGCTCTGGCACGCGTCGGCGCTGGGCCTGCTTGACCGGCTCGAGGAGCTGCTTCGCGACCCGGCAAACCGGACGGAAGCCGCCATCGACCAAGCTTTCTGGCATGCCTGCGCCGCCGGATACCGGCGCGCTGCTGCGCTCCTCCATGAGCACGGAGCCAGCCTTGCCTTTACACCCGCCTATGGCCGCGGAACTGTCCTCGATGCAGCGTCGAGCCATGGCACGCAGCGGAGCAACGTCATCGAATGGCTGGAGCAGCTGGGCGTGCAGCGCACCGGCGACGACCGGAGCTAATGGACCGCGTTGTTCGCGTTCACCCTCCCGTGGGCCCAGTCCGTGCCGATCACGCCAACGGGATCGGTGGTGGACTCGACCTTGGCACGGATGTCCGCGTTTGTCGCGCCGGGGTTGGCACTTCGGGCGAGCGCGGCAACGGCGGCAACAACCGGTGATGCCATCGAGGTTCCGCTGCCGATGTCATACCCCTGGGAGCGGTTGTATTCCCTTGCCAGGGTGAACCGGTGGTTGGGAAAGGTCGAGTAGACGCTGACCCCTGGTGCCGCCACGTCCACCCACGGGCCGTAGGTGGAGAAGGACGCCTTCTTGTCATTGTTGTCCGTCGCGCCCACGGCAATCACGTTGGGGTAGGCGGCCGGGTACATCATGGTGGTGTTGCTCCCGTTCCCGGCGGCGGCAACCAGCACCACGCCCGCGTTCCAGGCGTTGTTGACCGCGGTTTCCAGCGTGGTTGACGCGCCGACGGCGAGGCTCATGTTGATGACCTTCGCGCCGTTGTTGACCGCCCAGTTGATGCCGTTGGCAAGGCCTGAGCTGGATCCCGCTCCGGTGTCGCTGAGGATCTTCCCGGCCAGGATGGTGCATCCCGGGCACACGCCGGCGACGCCCATGCCATTGTTGGCTGTCGCGGCGACGATCCCGGCGACGTGTGTTCCGTGGCCGTAGTTGTCGTCATTGCTCCTCGACGTGGTGAAGTTGGTCCGTGCCACAACTTTCGGGTTGATGTCGGGGTTGTCGGTGGCAACGCCGGAATCGAGGACAGCGACTTTGATTCCCGTACCGGTGGTGACGGTCCAGGCTTCGACGGCGTCCACATCGGCGTCGGCTGTGCCCTTGTCTACGGTCACGGTGCCGGCGGTGTTCGTGAATGACTGGCCCGTGTTTTGCAGGGCGTACTGGCGGGGGAAGTAGGTATCGTCCGAGGCCGGCGTGACCACGTAGTCCGGTTCGGCGTATTCGACTACCGGGTTCCGGCCGAGAGCTTCGACAAGCTGCAGTTCCTTCCCGTCAGGAACCGTGATCAGGTGGGCGCCGGTGCTGCCGACGCCGGGCCCGTCAGTCAGTCCGAAAGCCCGGAGGATGCCTGCGGCCGCGGTGTTGTCCCGGAACTTGACGAGGATTTGTCCCGCCGTGATGGACGGATCGGCCGCGGCGTTGGCCGGGACGACTGCACCCAGCAGGGTGCCAATGACCAGGAGAAGGGTGGCGAAGCTCGCCAGCACAAGCTTTTTCATGGGGTTATCTTCCGCGCGCGCAGCCCCGCTGGATAGGGGGAAAGGCCCCTTGAAATTCCTTCCGGACCAAGGGGCGCGCCCTAGTTCTTCGGCCGAAAATGGCCCGGCCAGTCCTTGAGCCGGATCCGGCTGAGGTCCTGGATTGCGCCCAGGGTGCCCCACTCGTCCAGGCCCAGGCGGGCCAGCGGCTCCAGCAGGTCGATCCGCGGGTGGCTGCCCGCCAGCACCGCGCTGCTCACGGCAGCATGCGTCACTTCGCCAAACACCAGGGTGGAGTCCCCCATCGGCAGTGTCGAGTGGAGCCGGCATTCGAGCACGGCCGGGGATTCCTTAACCCGCGGCGCGGACACGGTGACGCTCGGCTCCCGGGTCAGCCCGACGGCGTCGAACTCGCTGATGTCCGGCGGGAAGTTGGTGCCGGTGGCGTTGACCTCTTCCAGGAGTGACGCCGGGGCCAGGTTGACCACGAACTCCCCCGACCCGGTGATGTTGCGGAGCGAGTCCTTCTCCCCCACCGAGGTGAACTGCACGATGGGGGGATTCGTGGACGCTACGGTAAAGAACGAGTGCGGCGCAAGGTTGTCGACGCCCTCGGGCGAAACACTGGAAACCCAGGCGATCGGCCGGGGCACCACCACCGCGGTGAGCAGCCGGTAGAAATCACGGGCGGAGGTGGCCGAGGGGCTGAAATCAGTGCGCATATTGCCAGACTAACGGCCCTGGCAGGCTACGAAGGAGACAGGATATGAGGTCCCAGCCGTACCGTTCACCATCAACCGGGCGCCACGTGCGCGCCGTCCTCTTCGACACCTTCGGGACGGTGGTGGACTGGCGCACCGGCGTGGCCCGCGAGGTGGCGGCCTTCGCCGCGGAACGGGGGCAGGAGGTGGACGCGGAGGCCTTCGCGGACCAGTGGCGCGCCCTGTACCAGCCTGCCCTGGAAGCCATCCGCACCGGCAGCCGTGAATTCGCCACACTGGACACGCTCCACCGCGAAAACCTGGACCAGGTGCTCCGCCGCCACGGCTTCCACCCGGAGCGGCTCGATGCGGGAGCCCTAGAGAAGCTCAACAAGTCCTGGCACCGGCTCCCGCCGTGGCCGGACAGTGTGGAAGGCCTGGCAGCCATCCGCCGCCGCTACATTGTGGGACCCCTGTCCAACGGCAACACCTCCCTGCTGCTGGACATGGCCAGGAACGCTGGCCTGCCGTGGGACGTGATCATCGGCTCGGACATGACCCGCACCTACAAGCCGCTGCCGCAGGCCTACCTGCGGACTGCAGAGTTCCTGGATCTGCACCCCGGCGAGGTGATGCTCGCGGCGGCCCACAACAGCGACCTGCACGCGGCCCGGACAGCGGGACTGGCTACGGCCTTCATCGCCCGCCCCACCGAATACGGACCGGGCCAGACGGCCGACCTTGCCCCGGAGAGCGACTGGGACCTTGCCGTGTCAAGCATTCCGGAACTGGCGGACCGCCTCGGGGCCTGAACCGATCCGCCCACCGGACCCTACGGATGCACCAGCACCTTCACCGCCGTGTCCTTGTGGTTGATCAGGGTGTCGAAGCCCTGCTCCACCAGGTCCTCCAGCGCGATCCGGCCGGTGATGAACGGCTTGAGGTCCACCTTGCCCTCCTGCACCATATTGATCACGGCGGGGTGGTCGCGGACGTAGGCGATGGTGCCGCGCAGGTCGATCTCCTTGAGCACCAGCTTCTGCATGTCCACGGTGGCGGGTGCGCCCCAGATGGACACGTTGACCACCACAGCGCCCGGCCGGACGGCGTCGAGCATGGTGTCCAGCACCGCGTTCACGCCGGCGCATTCGAACGCGACGTCGGCCCCGGCACCGCCGGTGAGCTCCCGCACCCGCTCCGGGACGTCCTCCTTGCTCGGGTCCAGCACGTGGTCAGCTACGCCGCTGGAGGTGGCCTTCTCCTTGCGCGCCTGGGTGAGCTCGCTGATGATCGTGGTCACCCCCATGCCTTTCAGGACCGCGGCGGTGAGCAGCCCGATCGGCCCGGAGCCGCCCACCAGCGCGGTGTCGCCGGCCTTCACGCCGCTGCGCGCCACCGCGTGGTGCGCCACGGACAGCGGCTCGATCAGCGCCGCCTCGTCCAGCGGGATGTTCCCGATGGGGTGCACCCAGCGCGCGTCCACCACGATCTTCTCGCTCAGTCCTCCCCCGCCCCCGGACAGCCCAATGAAGCCCATCTGCCGGCACAGGTGGTAGCTGCCCGCCTGGCACATGTCGCAGTCGCCGTCCACGAAATAGGGTTCGACGACGACGTTGTCCCCCTTCGCCAGGCCCGTCACCCCTTCGCCCACTTCTGAGACAGTCCCGGAGAATTCGTGCCCCAGGGTCACCGGGGATTCCTCGTGGGAGAGTGGGTGCGTATGGCCGGGCGCCGGGCAGAAGATGGGGCCCTCCAGGTACTCGTGCAGGTCGGTGCCGCAGATGCCGCACCACGCGACGTCGATCTTCACCGCCCCGGCGCGGAGTTCCGGCTCCGGGATGTCCTCGATCCGGATGTCCTTGCGGGCGTGGAAGCGTGCTGCCTTCATGGGGTTCCTTTCAGCGGGTGTGGTGGCTGGGCTGCAGTTCGTACACCGGCGTCTCCAGCCCCTCCATCCGGGCCTTGAGCTGCAGCGCCAGATAGGAGGAGTAGTGCCGGCTCTGGTGCAGGTTGCCGCCGTGGATCCAGAGGTTGGGGACGTTGGTTGGTTTCCACATATTGCGCAGCTCCCCCTCCCACGGACCAGGGTCTTTTGGCGTGTCCGAGCCGTACCCCCAGCACTTGCCCACCCGGTCCGCGATCTCGGGTGAGACCAGGTCCGCCAGCCACCCGTTCATGGACCCGTAGCCGGTGGCGTAGACGATCAGGTCGGCCTCCAGCTCGGTGCCGTCGTCCATCACCACGGCGTTGCCGGTGATCTTGGCGACCTGCCCGTTCTTCAGCTTCACCCGTCCGTCGATGATCAGCTGGGAGGCGCCGACGTCGATGTAGTAGCCGGAGCCGCGCCGCAGGTACTTCAGGAACAGGCCGGACCCGTCCACGCCGAAGTCCAGCTCGAACCCGGCGGCCTCCAGCTGGGAGTAGAACGCGGCGTCCCGCCTGGCCATCTCCTGGTACACGGGCACCTGCGCCTCGGGCAGGATGCGCATGGGCAGCGAGGCGAAGAGCAGGTCGGCCTTCTCCGTGGTCACCCCGGAAGCCAGGGCACGTTCCGAGTACAGGTCCCCCAACGCCAGATCCATCAGCGATTCGCTGCGGGCGATGTGGGTGGAGGAGCGCTGCACCATGGTGACGTCGGCGCCGTGCTCCCAGAGGTCGGCGCAGATATCGTGCGCGGAATTGTTGGAGCCGATCACCACAGCCTTCTTCCCGGTCCAGTCCCCGCCACCGGGGTGCTGGGAGGAGTGCCGCTGCTCCCCCAGGAAGCTCTCGGCGCCGTCAAAGGCGGGGATGTTCGGGTAGCCGGAGACGCCCAGGGCGAAGACGAGCTGCTTGGGCCGGAGGGTCACTGGTGACCCGTTGCGGAGGACGTTGACCGCCCATTCCTGCGTGCCGTCGTCGTACTCGGCGCCCACGCACTCGGTGCCGGACCAGTAGTTCAGCTCCATGATGCGGGTGTAGTGCTCCAGCCAGTCGCCGATCTTGTCCTTGGCGGCGAAGACGGGCCAGTCGTCCGGGAACTTCAGGTAGGGCAGGTGGTCGTACCAGACGGGGTCGTGCAGGTGCAGGGACTTGTAGCGGTTGCGCCAGGAGTCGCCCGGGTTCTGGTTCTTCTCGATCACGAGGGTGGGCACGCCCAACCGCTTGAGCCGCGCCGCGAGGCCGATGCCGCCCTGCCCACCGCCGATGATCACGCAGTAGGGCTGCTCCTCGTAGCCCAGCCGTGCCTCCTGCTCCTCCTTGAGTTCCTTCCAGGAGCGGCGGCCGCGAACGATTTCGTGCGCCACGCCCTGCTCGCGGCGCGGGCCCCTCTTCTCCTCGAAGCCCTTCAGCTCCTGCATGGTGGTGAGCAGCGTCCAGCATTTGCCGTTGCGCAGCCGGAGGTGGCCGTAGCCGCGGGCGGCGCCGGTCTCGAACGTGATCCAGGCTTCCACGGTCCCATCAGGAGCGGCGCTGCCGGTGGCGTCCTCCGCGAGCGCCCAGTTGGCCGGCTGCACGTGGTCCAGCGTGGCCTGGAGCATGCGGCGGATGTCCGCCTTGCCTTCCAGGGTTTTCAGGTTCCAGGTGAACGCCACGAAGTCGCGCCAGTAGCTGTCCTCCTCGAAGAGGTCCAGCGCGGCGTCCACGTCGCGGCGCTGCAGCGCGCCGTCCAGGCTGGCCAGCCAGGCCTGCGCGGCGGCGGTGGGTGTTTCGGTCATCTCCACTCCTTTGTGTGCGGTCCCTCAGGTGGTCCGGGCGGCCCCCGCCCGCCGGGGTCCCGCGGTATGCTGGGGCGGGCGTGAGCTGCATCACTATTGGAACGCGGCGGGGGTAACAAGCGCGTTACACGGGCGCTGCCGGCAAGGACGCCGGCGGTGAGGAGGAGACGGTGGACTACGGCCTGAGGTTTTCGGACCCGGCGAAGTACGCGCGTGCCCTGCGCCGCGCGCACGAGCTGGTCATTGCCGGTGTCCCGCGCCCGGAGATCCCCGTGCCGCTGGCGGAGTCGTGGCGGCGGTCCATGGCGCTGGGCATCAGCCCGGACCAGCACAGCCCGCGGCATCTGCACGACCCGTCCGAGGTGCACCAGCTGCGGCGGGAGCACCGGCTGCAGCGGGTGATGCCGGCGCTGCAGGACCTGCTGGCCGACGATTCCAGTTCCGGCCGGCACCTGCTGGTGCTCACCGACGCCGGCGGGGAGATTCTGTGGCGGGTGGGCAGCCGGGAGGCGCTGCGCCGGGCGGACCGGCTGGAGTTCTCCGAGGGGGCGGACTGGTCCGAGGCGGGGATCGGCACCAACGCCATCAGCGTGGCGCTGGTCACCGGCGGGCCGGTGCAGCTGTTCTCCGCCGAGCACCTGGTCCGCGCCCACCACGACTGGGCCTGCACGGCGGCGCCCATCACGGACCCTTTGACGGGTGCGTTGCTGGGCGTGCTGGATGTTTCCGGGCCGCTGGACACCATCAGCGCGGACACGCTGCGGATGGTGCGGTGCGCGGTCCGGGTGGCCGAGTCGCTGCTGGGAACGTCCGACGGCGGAGCCTCCCTGGGTGCGTCGTCTTCCGTGCGTGCGTCCCGGCAGGCTGTCCGCCGGCCTGGTGTTGCGGTTTCAGCGCTGGAGCTGCTTGGGGACCATCCTGCCGGGGTGTTTGCCGACGGCAGCAGGGTGCCGCTGACGCTGCGCCGGGCGGAGATCCTGGCGCTGCTGGATTCCCGGTCGCAGGGATGGAGCGCCGAGGAACTGGCGTACGAGCTGCACGGCGACGCGGGCACGCCGCAGGCCATCCGGACGGAGATGTTCCGGGTCCGGTCGATGCTGGGTGATGCGGTGGAGTCGAACCCGTATCGGCTTGCCGCCGGGCTGGTTGGGTGTTCGGACTCGGGGCGGGTGCTGCGGCTGCTGCGCGAGGGCCGCGTGGGCGAGGCACTGGAGGCCTACACCGCTCCTCTTCTCAGCCGGTCCGGTGTTCTGGCTGTGCAGCTGCTGCGGGACCAGCTGGATATGGCTGTTGGGGCGGCTGTAAGGACCAGTGGGGATGCCGGACTGCTTATGCGGTGGCTGTCCACGGACATGGGGGCTGCGGACTTTGAAGCCGTGGAAGCCTTGGGGCAGATTCTGGGACGCGGGGATGCGCGGTACTTAGCGTTCCGTGCTTCGTCCGCCATCGCTTAACGAGGGCCGCCCGGGGGGATTACAACCTGGTGGTGGCCTGTAGCACGTCCAGGGGCACGGGCCGGTGAAGGTGCTGGGCATCGAGGCTGACGTGAACATCACGGTGGGCCTGCCGGTGATCCGGACGTCCGTGGACCACGGCACCGCGTTCGACATCGCCGGCAAGGCGATCGCCGATTCCCGGTCCATGGTGGAGGCGCTGCACCAGGCGGCGGAGATGGCCACCCGGCCGTCCGTCGCCGTGTAGGTCACCGGTTTGATTGGGGGCCGGAACTAGCATGGGTAGCACTGCCACCGCCATGCCCACGGGAACGAGACCGGGAATGCTGAGCGCAAACGCGCGGCGCGAGGAGATCTACCACCTTGCCGTGACCACCGGCCTGGCCTCCGTGGAAGAACTCTCCGCCCGGTTCGAGGTGACCGCCTCCACCATCCGCCGCGACCTGGCGTTGCTGAACGGCCAGGGCCGCCTGGCCCGCACCTACGGCGGCGCCATGGCCCTGGGCGCGCACCCGGAGGCGTCGCTACGCCAGCGCAACCGCGAGGCGTTCGAGCAGAAACACGCAATCGCACGCTGGGCGGCGTCGGTGATCCGGCCCGGGGAGAACATCCTGCTCGACGCCGGCTCCACCGTGGGTGCCCTGGCCCACGAACTGCGCGGCTTCGAGAAGCTGTCCGTCACGACGCCGGGCATCAACACCATGCAGGAGCTGGCCGATTCCGAGGGCATCGAGGTGGACTGCCTGGGCGGTCGGCTGCGGAGCCTTTCGCAGAGCTTCGTGGGGCCGCTGGCCGAGGCGGCACTGGAGCGGATGAGCTTCGACCGGGTGTTCCTGGGCGCGGACGCCGTCACCGCCGAGGACAGCATTTGCGAGGCGGACCACGACCAGACCCGCCTCAAAGAGCTCATGGCCCGGCGCGGGCGGGAGGTCTACGTGCTGGCGGACTCCTCGAAGCTCGGGCTGCGGCCTTTCCATGCGTGGGCCCGTTTGGCGTTGCCGTGGACTCTGGTGACGGACGACGGTCCCGATCCCGCTCAGGTGCAGAAGTTCCGGGACGCGGGGGTTGGGGTTGAGGAGGCGGCTGTTGCGGGGGTTGAGCCGTTGCCAGCATCGATGTGCACGGCGAAGGCACTATGTGAGCGTGCCCGAAGCTATGGCAATCTCACTACGGCCTATGGATCTTAGATGCCGTAGGTTCCGCCTAGCAACGGCTAGCTTGACCAGTGCGCAGGTAGCAAATAGTTTCCGTGCGGCGCTGGCGAACAAGTGCGCAGGTACCAAGGGTCCGTGAATGGCATCCGCTGGCCGCCGCCATGCTTTGAGAAGGTGCCGGGCTTCGCGGGCAGCCCTCCGTACCACCTTTTCGAAACGGGTATTGTGACTCCGGCGCCCTCCGTGCCGAGGTAATCACCGACGGCCACCATTACGCGGAAGTCAGCCGCCGTTCCACCGCTAAAGCCCCCGCCGCCAGCGTTTGCTACTTCGATCCCGCCATCCTTTTCTACGCAGGCCTTACCCACGCGGATGAGGATTCCAGCCGCCCACAGTTCAGCGCGGTCGATGATTATTCTGTCCGGCGTTGCGAAAAGAATACGGAGGATGATGTCGCGCGAGGCGCGCCTAACAGTCAGTTTCTGTGCCTCAAATTCGACGTCCCAGTTCGTCGTCGAGTGGCGGAGCTCGCCTCGCCGAACAACCAGGACAGGATTATTATCGGCATCCCGCATCGATAAATCAAAGGAGATAAATCCGTCTTCCTCAAAGCGAATTCTGAAGATAGGTTCTCCGTCCACCTCGATGATTGTGGTGTCCGGCACGTTGGTCGAAGCGATGAATTCGAAGGATCCTAGCTCGACGTTGAGCTTCGGCCCGTCGAAGTACAGCGGGTGCTTCTTACCTATGGGCTTGGCGCGGTTTATTGGATTTTTGTTTGCCTTGCGCACCGTCGGCACGGGCAGTCGCATGAGAGTTTTTTCGTTGTGGTGAAACGAGCAAAGCAGCGTCATCTGGTCAGGGTCGTGCCCAGTCTCTGCGTAGCCCTCTATATGATCGTATTGGAATGCAGGCGACCCGCAGAAGACACATCCAAATCCGCAACGCTGCCGAACAATCCTCTTGATCTCAGCGGGCAGGTGTTCTCGGTCTTGCGTCAAAGGGTTTGTCCATCCTCTACTTCTGGGCGGAATGTGCTCGAATTTCTCAGCTTTTCGGCACCTCACCACAATAGCGCTCGTCCAGGTCGGCGAGATTTCCCACCTGCCGTAACCACCGGTCTGGCCTCCGTGAGGAACTGTCCGCCCGGTCCGAAGTGACGGCCTTACCATCAGCCGCGACCTCGCCCTGCTGAACGGGCAGGGCCGCAGGCCCGCACCTACGGCGGCGCCATGGCTTTGGGAGCGCGCCCGGAGGCGTCGTTGCGGCAGAGCACCAGCGAGTGGTGCCTTTGATTTTCTTGATCGCGGTGTTGTGGGCCTCAACCTGCTGTCGCTTCATTGCTTCCACGTAGTGACCCGAAGCTCGGGACGTCGGTGTGATCAGGGTGTCAATGGCCATTAGTTTCTGCCCACGGACGGCCAGTTGATGTGCCCGCTGGTGGCCAGTAAATCTGCCCGGTGATGGCCAATAGATCTGCCCACTGCTTGGTTCGGTGGGATTGGCCATCGTCGAGGGTTTGTTAGTTCAGTTGGGTGACTCCTTTTCCGGCGAGGGCCTGGGTGAGGCGGATGGAGTCGCCGTTGGTTTGGCAGACGTGGGCGTGGTGTAGGAGCCGGTCAACGGTGGCCGTGGCGAGGGTTTTTGGCATGAGCTCGTCGAAGCCGGCGGGGTGAAGGTTCGAGCTGATCGCGACGGAGCGCTTTTCGTAGGCGGCGTCGACTACCCGGTAGAGTCCTTCAGCGGCGTCTGTGGCCACCGGGAGCAGGCCGATGTCATCGATCACCACGAGTTCCGCGCGGAGGATTCTGGTCACGGCGCGGGTGACGCTGTCGTCGGTGCGGTGGGCGCGGATGAGGGCGCCGAGGTCTTCGAGTCTGAACCAGGCCACGCGCATGCCGGCTTCGACGGCTTGCTGGCCGAGGGCTTCGAGGAAGAACGTTTTCCCGGTGCCGGAGGGTCCGCAGACGACGAGGTTTTCCCTGCGGGTGATCCATTCCAGGGTGCGCAGGGCTTGCTGGGTTGGGCTAGGGATGGACGAGACGGCGGGGTCCCAGGCGTCGAAGGTTTTCCCGGTCGGGAAGCCTGCTGCTTTGCGCCGGGTGGCGAGCATGGACCGGGCCCGGCCGGCGGCTTCTTCGGCGAAGAGTGCCTTGATGATCTCGGCCGGTTCCCAGCGTTGGGCGCGGGCGGTCGCGATCAGTTCCGGTGCGAGGGCACGGGCGTGGGGCATCTTCAGTTGCCGCATCAGCGCTTCGAGCTCGGACGGGAGGGCCGGGGCGGTGGTGCTTACGGGGCTCATCGGTTCTGCTCCTTGGCGGTGCTGGAGGGCGCTGCGCCCAGGCCTGCCCACGCGCTGGTGCCTTGGGTCAGGGAGCGGGTCTCGTCCGCGGCGTGGGTGGTGGTGCGTCTGACGTTCGCGTTCAGGATCGAGGCCAGGTCGCCGTGGGCGAAGCGGCCATGGAGTGCCGCGTCGCCCAGGGCCCGGTCCACTTGCTTGGTCCCGGCGATTTTGGCCAGGGTCACGGCCTCGGCCATTTTCAGGTTCATCCTCCCCGTCCCGGCCGCGGCGGCTTCGACCAACCACGTCGCCGCGCCGGCGCCGATGGCCAGGAATTCGGCTTCGTCGGCGGTGCGGGCTCTGGGTGTGTAATCGCCCGGGACCCGGGTTCTGATCCGGGGGAAGTGCTCATCGTTGATGGCAGGGCTGCCGGGCCTTGCCCGTTCGTGGCGGGCGACTTCGACCGGGCCGGTCGGGCCGTGGTGGACGATGATGACCTGTTCGTCAGGGCCGGTGCCGTAGACGCGGACGAACACCCTGGCCCCGAGCAAGTGCGCCGGGACGGAATACTGGGCGTTCTCGAACGTCACCATCGGGGTGTTCTCCGGGACCGTGCGGGCGAGCCCAAACGCGACCGTGTGAGCAGTCTCCGGGACCCGATGCAACCGGGGCGCCTCCTCTGCCAGCACCGCGGCCGGTTTACGCCGCGTGGCACGGTGCTCCCGGTTATTCACCTCGTCCATGAAGACCTCACACGCCTTCTCCAACTCCGCGAACGTGGAGTACTCGGCCCGCAAATTCGTATCGGTCGGCACCAGATCGGCCTTGGCCAGCTTCACCGACGCCTCGACCCCACCCTTCGTGGCCGGATCGGCCGGCTGGCAGGTCAGCACGGTCACCCCGTAATGTCGGGCGAAGTCCAGGGTCTGCTGGTTCCGCACCGGCACCCCGGCCACGTGCGCGGTGGTCACCGTCTTCTCGTTATCCGTCAGGACATAGGTCGGTGCACCGCCTATGATCCGGAAGGACCGGTCCAGCGCGGCGAAGACGCTCGGAGCGGTCCGGTCCCGCAGCGGGATCACGATCCGGAACCTTGAGAACGCGAGCCAGGCAACGAACAGGATGGTTTTTACGCCGCCGATCCGTGGCCCGTCGCCGAAGTCGTACTGCAGCCACATCCCAGGCTCGGTGATCCACGGCCGGTGCACGCGCACATGGCCCAACCGCCAGGCCGCTTTCACCTGCGCGATCGCCCGGCGGGTAGACCGCTCGGACCCCTCATAGCCTAGGGCGAGCAGCTTTTCGTGGGCTTTATCCGCGCGGATCCGGCCCTTGGACGTCTCGACCCATTCCTCGATCTTGGGCAAGAACGCGTCCGTGACACGATCACGGGGCGCCGGTTCAGCGATCGGCCGGCCCGCGTCCCGCGCCGCAACATGCCTGGCAACAGTGTGATGGGAACAGCCCGTGAGCTCCGCGGTGGCGCGCAACGATCCGGTCAGATCGTAGGCAGCAAGACTCTTCTATGGTTTGTGTCAAGCCATGATTGTCTGCAGCCTCCGGTAGAGCTGGCGTGCGACATAGCGTTTGAGGCAGCGCCGGATCTCACGTCGGTTCATCCCTTCGGAGGTTCGGCGCTCAGCGTAGGCTCTTGTTCTCGGGTCGAACGTCAGCCGTGTTCTTGCGATGACGTCCAGTGCGCGATTCAGCTGCCGGTCGCCGTTGCGGTTGAGCCGGTGTCGTGTGGTGTTTCCGGAGGACGCGGGGATGGGGCAGGCGCCGGCGAGGGCTGCGAAGGCGGCTTCGGAGCGGACCCTGCCGTGATGTGAGTAGGCTGCGAGGACCAGGGCTGCAGTCACCGGTCCGACCCCGGCTTCGTTTTGCAGTCCGGGAGCGAGTTGTTGAACCAGTTCGCCCAGGAGTGCTTTGTTTTCTTTCAGCGAAGCGGTTGAGGTCAGGATTTCCCGGGCGAGTCGGCGGGCTTCGTTTCTTGCCACTGCGACCTGGATGGGGTCGGCGGCTCGCGGCCGCCACGAGGCAACGAGTTCAATCTGCGCGTCCATCAGTGCACGCCGAGCATCAAGGCCCAAGTCGGTCGTCCGGACCAATGCGTTCAGCGCGTTGCGGTTGATGGTTCGTGCAGTGTCCAGGCGTCGTCTTGCGGCCAGGAGTACTGTGAGTGCTTCGCGGGTTCCTTCGGCTCGCGGCCGGACAAGCCGGGCGGTGTCTAATGCGTGCGTGGCGCGGGCTGCGGCGATGGC
This sequence comes from Paenarthrobacter sp. 22069, assembly GCF_052046035.1. Classification (NCBI taxonomy): domain Bacteria; kingdom Bacillati; phylum Actinomycetota; class Actinomycetes; order Micrococcales; family Micrococcaceae; genus Paenarthrobacter; species Paenarthrobacter sp. 22069. The sequence goes on from NZ_JBQEQF010000034.1 coordinate 35,115, forward strand.
ATCGATGGCATCAGACTTGCCCCTGCTTCCACGTGAGCCGCGCCGGGGCGGCCGGGCTTCAACCACGTGCAGTCCACTCCCGGTGAGTGCTCTGGTCAGGGCGGCGCCATAGGAGCCGGTGCCTTCGACCGCGACGATGACGGAACGCTCTGGCCCGCCAGCACGATGTATCCACGCGGCAGCTCTGTTGATGCCGCTCTCGCTGGCCGGAAAGGTCTTGGTTTCCTCGATAGCTCCAGTTCTGGCAGCCATCAGGGCGTAGGTGTGGGTGCGGGAGTGAGTATCCACTCCGACGATGAATTCGTACGTTTCCGCCACCATGGTCATGGGGCTGGGCTCCTTCCCGTAGTCGGTACCTGTGCGGTGCCAGTCCGGCTGGAGCTGCGTTGAGGCACTTCTCTAACGGGTCACGGCGCTCCCATCGGGGGAGCCCGGACAATCTTCTATCAGGCCATCAGCGCGGGCGGACCGGCGCAGGCCCGTTCCGAGGTGGACGAGTCTTGCTAAAGGCACCGAGCCTGATGAGGTTCGGGCCAGAATTTCCATGAGTCACACCCCGGAGGGGCCTGCACCAGCCTCCCAGCCAGCACCAGACCAGCCAAGACCATTAGAGAATTTCCA